>CAZTJP010000162.1:0-5193 GCA_964613895.1 uncultured Thiotrichales bacterium
TGAACGCCAGTCAGCGCGCCGCATTGGGCGGCCACAGCCGTGATCCTGTGAGAAACTCGGGTTAACATGGTTTTGCTTTCATCCTCTTGTGGCTGTCCGTTGATGGGTTTCGCTCCACTCGCCCCATCCTACATAATCTTCGAGGGAACCCACGATATCTTATGCCGAATGTTCGAGTCGTTCATCCATAACCGCCACGCGCGCCAACCCCGGAGGCGTTTTCACACGATGACACGGCCGGTTTGGCTCAGCCTGGCGGTATGGTGGTTGATCGCAGTCCTGCCGAACATGGCGATGGCGGCGCCTGACAGCCATCCCGAACTGCGCCTGACTGGCGTGGAGGATAAGGTTCTGAAAGCCAATATCGCCGCGCTGGTCAACGTCTCACGATACGAATGCCAGGCACCTGAATGGCGTTTTCGCCTGATTCGTAAACGCGCTGAACGAGATGCCCTGCGCGCCTTGCATGCGCTGGGTTATTATCGAGCGACCATGAAGATTCAGCGCGAAAAGACTCCGCAATGCTGGACACTGGTGATCGATCTCGACCCCGGCCCGCGGATGACAGTCGATGCGGTGCGGGTGCGAATCCTCGGTGAACTCGAGCAGATGCCCGGCTGGCGTCAATTGCGCAAACAGTTGCCGGTGCGCCCCGGGCAGCCACTCAATCATGCCGACTACGAGGCGCTCAAGCAACAGATCGAAGCACTCGCCAGCCGCTATGGATTTCTCAACGGCCATTTCACCCAACACGCACTGATAATCGACAAGGCGCACAACAAGGCCCGTGTCGATCTGGTGTTCGACTCGGGGTCACGCGCTCGGATCGGCACGATTCGTGTGGAACAAACGCAATTCTCACCGCGTTTCATTCGCAAACTGCTCATTCTAAAAGAAGGCGAACCCTTCGACAGCGCCGCCCTGACGCGACAGCAGGCGGCGCTGAACGACTCGGGCTATTTTTCCTCGGTCGAGGTCGAAGTCGATCGACGCGCCGCCGATCAGGGGGTCTTGCCGGTGACCATACGCCTCAAACCCCGCAAGCGTCACGCATACCGGATCGGCCTGGGCGCCTCCACCAATGAAGGGCCACGCGTTTCCGCCAAGTTCGAGAACCGCTGGTCGAACCGCCTGGGGCACAGCTACGTATTCGACTCACGCTGGTCGCCGGTGATCACCGAAGGTACGCTGGACTATGCCATTCCGCTGGGCGACGCTGGTGACCATCGTCTCAATATCGGCATCGGCTCTCGTGAGGAGCGCACCAGCACCAGCCTGAGTCGAACACTCAAAACCAGCGCCCAGCTCACGCGCCAATACGACAGTGGATGGAAAACCATCACATCACTGGCATTCCTGCGCGAAGACTTCACTACCGCGGACAGCGACGCACGGGTGAAATTGCTGATGCCCGGCTTCAGCTTCAGCAAATCGAAACGCGAGCGGTTTCTGTTTCCGCGCGCGGGCTGGCGCATCTCATCTGCAGTGCAGACGGCGGTGGAAGGGCTGCTGTCCGATCTCGACATGGTTCGCCTGACGGGCCAGATCAAATTGATCCGCCCGATCGCCGACCGCGCTCGCTTGCTGGCACGCGGCGGCGCCGGTCTCACCAATGTCAGCGACTTCGCCCGGCTGCCGGCCTCGCTGCGATTCTACGCCGGTGGCGACAACAGCGTACGCGGTTTCGGCTACAAATCGCTCGGCCCTGTCAACGCCCAGGGTGAAGTCATCGGTGGCCGCTATTTTCTCACTGGCAGTCTGGAATACGATTTCATGGTACGGCAACCATTTTCCATCGCCGCCTTCATCGATGCCGGCAATGCCTTCAACGACTTCAATCATTACGACATGAAAAAATCGGTCGGCATCGGCGTGCGTTATCACTCGCCGATCGGCCCCATCCGGCTCGATCTCGCACACGATCTGGAAGGCAGCGCCTCGGCCATACGTCTGCACCTGAGCATGGGGCCGGATCTGTGAAGTCACTGTTTGCACAATTCTACTGGGCTTTGGTGCTGACAGTCACCGTGTCCGCCCTCGGCCTGCTGTGGGTCATCGGCAGCGAATCCGGCGGACGCTGGGCACTGCAAACCCTGGCGGAACACACCGGTATCGACCTGCAGATCGACGGCTTTTCCGGCACCCTGGTCAACGGCTTCTCGGCCCGCCATATCGCTTATCACAACCCCACCACCACGGTTGAAATCGATGACCTGACCAGCCGCTATACCCTCTCGGCATTACTGAACAAACAAATCGCCATCGATGTGCTCCAGGCCAAACGACTGGCTGTCACCATTGCCCCGCCCAAGCAAAAAAAGCGCGAACCCCTGGTCATTCGCAGCCCCTGGCCAATCACCCTGGGGCAATTGGATATCGACCGTATCGATATCCACTATGGTGCAACACCGCTGGCGTTCACCAACAACCACGCACGCCTGCATATGCAGGGTGACCGCATCGACATCACCACACTGGCCACCACGATCAAAAACCATCCGATCACGCTGAGCGGGAATCTACGATTCACCGAGCCGCTGTCATTCCACGCCCAGGGCGAGGTGACGCCACCAGCGCTCGGCGTTGCCGTTCATGCAAAGCTCGATGGCGACCTCGATCAATACCGGGTCGCACTCGCTTCCAGCCTGGAATTCGCTCACCTGCCTCCCATGCCAGCACAACTGACCGGCGTAGGCAATCTCCAGGGTATCGATATCCGAAAACTGGTCATCCATACACTGGATGGAACACTCGAAGGCCGGGGCAATTTCAGTTGGAAAGGCGGCATCCGGAGTCAGCTGGCAGTGACCGGCACGGCCCTGAATCCCGCCGCACTCGATGCCCGTTTTCCCGGCAAACTGTCGCTCGAAGGTAAACTGGCGCTGAATGGCGCGCACATCAGCGGTGAAATCGACAGCCGGGGCACGGTGCGAGGCTTCCCGCTGAACGCACAATTGCGCGGCAAACTGGCGAATGGCGTGACCACCATCGAACCCTCCTCGCTGGTGATCGATGACAACCGTATCGAAGCCCAGGGGCAGATCTTTCGCGGTGCAGTGGCGGTGCTCGATTTCCGTCTCGACGGCCAGAATCTCGACGCACTCTATCCCGGCCTGGCGGGCAAACTTTCCGGCCAGGGGAAAATCACCGGCCATCTGAAACAACCCGTTTTCTCGGTGGATCTCGAAGGCCACCAAGTTGTCTGGAACACGATCGGCGCCAGCCATCTCTCGGCATCCATCAGCCCTGGCATCTTTCACGACCAATATGATCTGAGCCTGCGCGCAAACGCCTTGCAAACCGGTAGTGCCAAATTCAAGGTCGTGACCCTGGAAAGCCGCGCTTCCAGCGCAAAACAGAAAACCGTACTGCTCATTACTGGTGGCCCTGCCGAACTGGGCATGAAGATCACTGCAGAGGGTGTTTATTCATCCATTGATAAAATATGGAATGGCGTCATCCAGCACATGACCGTATCATCCCGGCTGTTCCCGCCACATGCGCTGGACAAGCCCGCCACGCTGAAACTCTCGCCAACCGGCGCGGTACTTGCACCGCTATGCCTCAAGCGTGGCAAGGAACGGTTCTGCGCAGGTGGACAAATCGACACCCAGGGTCACTCCAGCGCCTCGCTCGACCTGAGCGGCCTGCCACTCGGACGATTCGGACAATGGGCGCCGCAGATCAAGGGCCTGCACGAACAGATCGACGCCAAAGCCACGCTGGAAGGCGAAGGCAAGCAATTCGAAATCGCCTTCGACGCAGGCCTCGATCCGCGTAACCGTGCTCGCGGTAACACCCGTCTCGATCTCGGCACGCAGACAGTCGATGGCTCGCTTACCGCCGATTTCGACAAACTGCAATGGCTCCAGCTATTCAACGAAGACATCAGCCATCCACATGGAAAACTGCATGCGCAACTGGCGTTCAAAGGGCCACTGGCCTCACCCGATATTTTTGGTGACGTGACGCTCCACAAAGGCGGTGCGCGCGTTCCCGACCTGGGCATCGAACTCTCCGATGTGGCATTGGACGCGCATGTGAGCAAGGAAAAACGCGCACACATCACCGGCAGCATGGCATCTGGCGACGGCGATGTGAAACTCGAGGGCGACATCAACTGGGCCACCTTGCCGAACTGGTGGATGACCTTCCACCTGACCGGTGACCAATTCCTGGCAGCCAACCTGCCCGAAGCAAACGTCGCCATCTCACCCGATCTTCGCATCGCCGCCGCACTCAGCGGCATGGGTGTCAGCGGCACGATAAAGATTCCCAAAGCGGAGATTTCCCTGGGCGACCTGTCCGCCTCCGCCATCGAACCCAGCCCGGATGAAGTCATTCTGGGCGAGGAAAAAAAACCGGATGGCCCACCCTGGCCCTTCATCGCCAACGTCAAACTGGCGCTCGGAGAACGAGTGGCCATCAGTGGATTCGGCCTGCACAGCCGTCTGGCTGGTGACCTCAACATCTCACAACGCTCCGACAAAGCTGTCGAAGCCGACGGCGCCATCACCCTGGTCGATGGGGAATACAAGGCCTATGGCCAACAACTCAAGATCGAAAAAGGCGCGCTGTATTTCAACGGACCGCTCAAGGCACCACGACTCGACATGCGCGCCAGCCGCAAAATCGACACCGACAACGTTACCGTGGGATTGAAAATCACCGGCACGCTGGAACAACCCGAAAGCAAAGTCTTCAGCGTCCCACCAATGAATGAAACCGACGCCCTCGCCTACCTGCTCACCGGCAAACCCCTCAGCGGCCTGGGAGAAAGCGACTCCAACATGCTGCTCAATGCCGCCGTTCGACTCGGCCTCAAAAGCAGCGCAGGCGCACTCGACAAACTGCGCGACAAAGCCGGACTCGACACCTTCGCCATCCAGGCCGGCAACGAATTGGCCGACAGTGCCGTCATTCTCGGAAAATACCTGACACCGGACCTTTACATTCAATACATGACCAAACTGTTCAACCAATCCGAAACCTTCTCAATCAAATACCGGCTATCCTCCAAACTCCATCTCGAAGCGGAATCCGACAACGAAAACCAGTCCATGGACCTGATCTACCAGATCGAAAAAAACTGACCCCAACCCCAGGACTACCGCAGAGCCCCCGGAGTGACACCACCGTCATCTCCGCAGGACCGGGCAACCAGACCCCATCGGCCACCTCGGAGCAGCCCGG
>CAZTJP010000163.1:0-5163 GCA_964613895.1 uncultured Thiotrichales bacterium
GGTTGCCCTCCATGGCACTGGATTCCGGCGTCCCTGCCGGGATGCGGAGGTCGGAAGAACCCCAAAACACAACACAAGCCTGCCCCAAGGCTCACGAAACGGCATCCATGCCGGAATGACGCCATCGGGACTTGGCACCATTCGTCTCCCCGGCTACTGGTTCAGCCCGTATTTCTTGATCTTGTACCAAAGCGTACGTTCACTGACTTCCAACACCCGCGCGGTGGCGCTCTTGTTGTTGCCGGTCTGCGCCAGCGTGGCCTCGATGACCTTGCGCTCGTAAGCCTCCACCTGCGGTTGCAGCGGCCCATTCGCCACCGGCGCGCCCGCCTCGCTCACGGAGGCGTCACCGTCAGGAGCCGACTGGTCGAGACCTGGTACGGAAAGGTGGACGGGGAGGATTTCCTCGCCGTCACAGACGATCAAGGCACGCTCCATGGCATTCTCCAGTTCGCGGACATTGCCGGGCCAGTCGTATTGCTTGAGATTGTTCAGTACCGCATCGGAGATCCGCGGCGGCAGCTTGCCCATCTGCGCCGCCTTTTTCTCGACGAAATAGTGACTCAACAGCACAATATCATCGCCTCGCTCGCGTAATGGCGGCAACCGCAGGGAAAAGACATTGAGCCGGTAGTACAGATCCTCGCGCAAGGTCTTTTCCGCCACTGCCTGGAGTGGATCCCGGTTACTGGCGGCGACGATACGCACATCGATATCCACCGGCTGATTACTGCCGAGTCGCTCGACCTGGTTCTCCTGCAAAACCCGCAACAACTTGGCCTGAAGGCTGAGTGGCATTTCGGTGATCTCATCGAGGAACAGCGTGCCCTGATCCGCCAGTTCGAATTTGCCGGTATGATCCTTGTGGGCGCCGGTGAACGCGCCTTTCTTGTAGCCGAACAGTTGGCTTTCGAGCATCTCCTCGGGAATCGCCGCACAGTTGATCGGCACGAACAGGCCGCTGCGTCCGGAGGCGTTGTGGATACCCCGTGCCGCCAGTTCCTTGCCCGAGCCGGTTTCGCCAGTCACGAATACCGAGGCAGGGGTCGGCGCGACCTGGCGGATGGCCTGATAGACCGATTGCATGGCCGGACTCTCGCCGATGAAATCATTCCAGCTCGAATCGATCTCCTCACGCAGGAAACGGTTCTGCATGCGCACCTGGCTCAGTTCCAGCGCCCGCTCGACCGCCTGGATGACGACTTCGTTCTTGAATGGCCGGATGATGTAGTCGCTGGCACCCTCCTTCATCGCCTCGACCGCGGTTTCGACCGTGGCGAAGGCGGTGATCATGATCACCGGAATCGAACTGCCCTGCTTGCGAAGTTCACGCAACAACCCGACGCCATCGAGGCGGGGCATCTTCATATCGGTCACGACAAGATCGAAATTCTGCCTCGCCATCAGTTCCAGCGCTTCTACGCCATCGCTGGCGCATGCAACGCCGTGCCCCATTTTCTTCAGCACGATCTGCAGGATGCGCTGCATTTTCACTTCGTCATCGACGACCAGAATTTCTCTTTTCATCGTCTCTCTCCTGGTGGATTGTTCTCGATATTCTCAGTACCGGATCGGAAAACGGATCCGGAACCGCGCGCCTCCGCCCTGCCGTTCGCCAACACTGATCGTTGCCTGATGCTGCTGCAGGATCTGTGCCACGATGCTGAGCCCAAGTCCAAACCCGCCGCTGCGGTGCGAGACGAAGGGTTCGAATATCCGTTCACGCTCTTCGGCGGGGATGCCCGGGCCATCATCGCTGATTTCCAGTACGACGGAGGCCGCCTCGTCATGACTGCTGATCCAGATGTGACCAGACTCGGGCAGAATCTGTACCGCATTGAGAATCAGATTGATGAGCACTTGCTGAAGCTGTTCGCTGTCGGCTTCGATCATCTGCTTCTCTGACGCCAGCTTGCATTCGACCCGAATCATCTTCGCTTCGATCTTTTGCGCCAGAAATTCCAGCACACGAGCGAGCAGCGCATGCAGATCGACGCTCGTGAATACCGGCGATCGGGGGCGTCCGCACTCGATCAGCATGGTGACCAGCCGATTGAGCCGTTCACTCTCATCGAGGATGAAATGAACCATTTCGCGCCCTTCATCACCCAGAGCCTCATCATCCATCAGCAACTGGGCCGAGGATTGCAGGATACCCAGCGGTGTGCGCACTTCATGTGCCATCGTCGCCGCCATCTCGCCGACCGCAGCGAGTTTGCTGGCACGCACCAGTTGTTCCTGCGAGTTTTTCAAACGCTGTGTCATCTCATCGAAAGCGCCGCGCAGTTCGGCGACTTCCCGAACCCCGGCCACCTTCGGTGGTGGACGAATATCCATGGCGTTGAACTGATGGGCGAAATCCGCCAGCCGGATCAGCGGTCCCGAGATTCGGCGGCTGAGGATGATCGAAACCACCACCGCGGCCAGCAAGGTCGCAACCAGTGTCGCCAGCAACAGCCTCAGCAGCCGCGTCACCGGCGCGAAAGCCGTTTCCCAGGGCTCGGCGATCACCACCCGCAGACCCAGTCCGGAAAAATCGTGCACGCCCGCCGAATCGGCATGGCTGGCGAGGAACTTCTCTGGCCTGCCCTGTGGATCGCTGAGCTGGATCAACGATGAGTCACCGCTGGCCTTACGCAATTGCAACAGTGCGCCCTGGGTCAGCCCCCGTTTGCGCGCATTGGCGGAACCACCGAGCAACTGCCCCCGCCGGTCGAGCAGCAGTACCAGCCGTGGTGGGCGGTGCTGGTATTTGCCTGAAGCCTGTTGCAACAGCCGTTCGATCTCGGACCAGTTCATGACACTGTACAGCTCACCCAGAGGCTCGCCGGAAAAGTGATTCCTGACCGGCACGTGCAACGCCATCTCATTGGTGTCGAAGCGCTCGGAAAAATGCGGCCGGTCGATGGCGACACGGATACCGTCAACGGTGACGTTTTGCCAGCGCGGTGCCGGTTTTTCTGGCAGCCTGTGGCCGATATCGCCCCGTTCACTCGAGGCAATCACCTTGCCATCGGGCCCGACAAAATAGAGCCGCGTGAAAATACCGCTGTAGCTGTTCTTGATACGTTCCAGCAGCCGGGAGAGCCGTTTGTCGACATCATGGATCGAGGCATCCTGCATCACCTCCTGGTGATGCCAGCCGATCAGATCCTTGATGCGTTCGAACAACAGGATATCGATATCCTGAACCAGCACTTCGGCATCGCGCTGCAATCCGGCCCGAATCTCCTCATGCAATGCATCGCGCGCGCCGATGTAGGATAATGCGGTGATGATCAGCAGCGCCACGGAGGTCAAGCCAACGAAGCCCGCCAGTAATGTACTGCGCAGGCTCCAGCCGGCATGTGCCGGGGAAGATGGCACGGATTCTGTATCACGATTTCTGGATTCCACGAAGTTGCTCGCTGCTGGCCTGGAGGCTTCGATGCTCATACGGTCGATCATCCGGACGGCGGTCAGCCGGATCCATGCATGCATCTTCCGCCAGCCTTGACCTGTTATCGAACCTGCTATGTTCATCGATCTCCTGAAAAGTATACAAATATTCTTGTCCAAGGTGATGCCTGGGCGCATGCCGGCCATTTTTCTGTTCGGCATGATGCTGGTAGCACAAATCGCGCCAGCACAGGCGGCGGCACGTTCCGGCAGCCACTATATGCTTGGCCGGGGCCTGCCTGTTGGGGAGTCGGGCATCACCCTGGGCGGCTATGCCTCGGCCAATTATCTCGAACTGGATCATCAATCGTCCCGATTCGAGATCAGTGACCTGAGTCTCTTTCTCTCCTGGGATTCTGGCCAGCGCTGGCGGGCTTTCAGTGAAATGGAGATCGGTGAAGCGCTGATCTTCGATCACGATGGCCCCAGCACCCGTGATGCAGAATTCGATCTCGAACGAACCTATATCGACTGGTACGGACGGCATGATCTCAACCTCCGCTTCGGCAAGTTTCTGACACCGTTTGGCCACTGGAATCAGGTGCATGCCGATCCGCTGGTATGGACCGTCTCACGGCCATTGACCACCAATGCCGGTTTCGCCAACCACGCCACCGGCGCCATGCTGTATGGAGATCTCGAAACAGCCACCGGCACGGTCGGATTCCAGTTCTATATCGATGCCACCGAGAAACTCGACCCGAGAAAGGACAAGCCATCCCCGCCACTGGAACTGGGCGCTTTCGATAATGCCTTTGGTGGACGGCTGGTCTATCACAGTGAGGATGACAGCCTGCAACTGGGTTTGTCCGTTGCCGATTTTGCGCCCCATCGGCTGCCGGGCCGGGAGACCATTGCCGGGCTGGATTTCCTGTGGCATCGCAACGGCTTCGAACTGAGCGGTGAATGGATCACGCGCAGCGACAGTCCCATCGGTTCCTCGTGGTTCGTTCAGGCCGTGGCCCCGCTGGGGCGTCGTCTCTATCTCGTTGACCGTTATGAAGATTTCGACCGGCTTGGTTTTCCGCAGGAGATCCGGACCAATGCCATCGGACTGGTCTTTCGGCCAGTGCCGGCGATCAGTCTCAAGGCCGAAGCCGTCGAAGGCGATCAGCAGCCGGGACTGACTCAGGATGGTTTACGCCTTTCCGCCTCGGTACTGTTCTGATGCGCGTAAAATCACTGCTCATACGCCTGCTTCTGGCAGCATTGACTGTGTCGCCGGTCACCGGTACCGCGAATTCGACGATTGCCATCGTGGTAGCCCGGAATTCCGAGATGACACAGGCCGATCGTCTCATGACGGCGCGAAAACTGCGCCGCATCTATCGCAAGCAACGAATTCTCTGGCCCGACGGCCAGCGGATCCAACCGCTCAACCTGGTGGCCAGCAATCCATTGCGCACTGCATTCACGCAAGCCTTGTTCCATCGCTCGCTGGAACGCATGGAAGCCTTTTGGAACCAGGCCTATTTCGAGGGGGTTTCACCACCCCATGTGGTCGATTCCCAGGAGGCCGTATTGCGTTTCGTCAGCCGGGTTCAGGGTGCCATCGGCTACGTTGCCGCCTGCCGGGTCGACAAACGGGTCAAGGTGATCATGACGCTCGAATCCAGCACGCCGCTGCCCGACAGTCTCTGTCATCCAGATCGGCCCTGAACCCCTGCCTCTGCGCAAACCTTGTCTGCAAATTCTTGCGGCATCCCGCAATCGATTTCAGGGTCG
>CAZTJP010000164.1:0-3616 GCA_964613895.1 uncultured Thiotrichales bacterium
ACTACGTCGAGCAGCCCGACCGAGTGAACGCCAGTCAGCGCGCCGCATTGGGCGGCCGCAACCGTGATCCTGTGAGAAATTCGGGCTAGCGCAGCATAGCAGCTCAGGCCGAGCGGCTGAGTGACAGATTTCAGAGTTTTGGGCGGTCGCGGTCGTGACCCGGACTACCCGCGCGGATGATGAGCAGCGTGCAGCGCCTGCAATCTGGCTTGTGCGACATGGGTATAGATCTGCGTGGTGGAGATATCACTGTGTCCCAACAGCATCTGGACGACACGCAGATCGGCACCGTGATTGAGCAAATGCGTGGCGAAAGCATGGCGCAGGGTATGCGGTGTGATCGTTGCGCGGATCCCCGCCGCCACAGCATAGCGCTTGATCGCATACCAGAAGTTCTGGCGCGTCATGGCGGTTCCCCGGCGAGACAGAAACAGCGCATCCACCGGTGGCTTGGCGCCCTGCAATTCCCGGCGTGCGGAACGTCGATACTTCTCGACCCATTCGACTGCCTGTTCGCCCAGTGGCGTCAATCGCTCCTTGTTGCCCTTGCCGACGATGCGGACAGCGCCCAGTTGCAGATTGATCTGCGGCAACCGCAATGACACCAGTTCACTGACGCGTAACCCACTGGCATACAACACTTCCAGCATGGCGCGATCGCGCAATCCCAGCGCGCTGGAAACATCCGGCGCCGCCAACAGTTTTTCGACATCCTCTTCACTCAGTGAGTCCGGCAAGGCACGACGCGGCCTGGGAGGTTCGACCCAGGCCGTGGGATCGACCTCGATCCGCCCTTCCCGCAGCAGCCAGGCATAGAAACGCCGCCAGGCTGAAATGGCACGGGCAATCGAGCGTACACTGGTTCCAGCGGCCGACCGATACCGAATGAAAGCCCGCAAGTCATCAGCCGAAGCCGTGAGCAAGCCAGCTTGGGGCCGTGCCTGTTCCTCCAGCCAGCGTGATAACTGCTGCAGATCGTTGCGGTAAGCGTCCCGCGTGTTCGGGCTCAGCCCTTTTTCCAGCCACAAGAAATCAAGAAATTCACCAATCGACGCCTCATCCATCGTTTTTCGGGGTTGCGCCATCGGTCTTGCCCATCTGCGCGAAAGCCTTCATGACATCGATGGGCAAAGGGAAAACCACGGTGGTGGTATTTTCAGTGGATATATCCACCAGGGTTTGCAAATAACGTAATTGCAATGCCTGCGGGTTTTCGGCGATCACCTGGGCAGCAGCCAGCAATTTCTCCGATGCCTGAAGCTCGCCCTCGGCATTGATGACCTTGGCCCGCCTTTCCCGTTCCGCTTCGGCCTGACGGGCAATGGCTCGCACCATGGTTTCATCGAGGTCGATATGTTTGAGTTCGACATTGGTCACCTTGATACCCCAGGCGGATGTCTGCTCATCGAGTATTGCCTGAATATCGAGGTTCATCTTGTCGCGTTCCGACAACATCTCATCCAGTTCATGCTGCCCAAGCACCGAGCGCAACGTCGTCTGCGCCAACTGGCTGGTCGCGGCGTAATAATCCTCCACCTGAATGATGGCGCGTTCCGGATCGACCACCCGGAAATACAGCACCGCGCTGACATGCACGGTGACATTGTCCCTCGAGATCACATCCTGGGTGGGAATATCCATGGTGATGACTCGCAGATCGACGCGCACCATCTGCTGGATCACCGGAACGATCAGAATCAGCCCCGGCCCCTTGACCTTCTGAAAGCGTCCCAGAAAGAACACCACCGCCCGCTGATATTCAGGCACGATATGAACTGCCGAAAACAGCAGCACCGCAATGATCACTACAGGAACAAGATACACAAACATATTCAGGACTCCTCGATTGCCTCGACTTTCAACACCAGTCCATTGACGCCAACCACCCGGACTTTCTGCCCTTTGGTCAGCGGCCGTTCCGACTCAGCCCGCCACGACTCCCCATGGACGCGAATCCAGCCCTGGTGAGAAAATCCCCGTTGCACACGGCCCACCTCGCCCAACATGCCTTCAGCACCGGTTTCGGAACGCTTGCGTCGCAGCAACACCAGTTCACCGACCAGCCATAACAGAAATGCGCCGGACGCCAGCGCCAACCCACCGATCAAAGGCAATGAAACCGAAATATTGTCATCGTCAAACAATATTATAGACCCGAGCACGAAAGCGATCAGACCACCCAGTCCCAATACACCACCGCTGGTGACGAATGCTTCCGCAACGATGAACGTCAAACCCACGACCAGCAATGCAAGCCCCGCGGAACTGACCGGCAACACCTGAAAGGCATAGGCTGCCAGCAGCAACGCAATCGCTCCGGCAACCCCCGGAACGATATGCCCAGGGCTGGAGAATTCGAAAATCAGACCATAGATACCGATCAACAACAGAATATAAGCGACGTTCGGATCAGCAATCATCGACAACAGGCGGTTCCGCCAATCCGGTTCGACGGTCCGGATCCCGATGCCGTTCGTATGCAAGACCCGCTCGGTATCGCCAAGCGTCACTTTTCTGCCATCGATTTTCCTCAACAGTTCCGGTATATCGGCCGCGATCAGATCGATGACATGCTTCTGCAAGGCTTCTTGCGCCGTCAATGTCACAGCCTCACGGACCGCCTGCTCTGCCCATTGTGCATTACGGCCATGCCGGGCAGCCAACCCACGCATATACGCAGCGGCATCGTTGACCATCTTGTGTGCCATCGGGTCGCTCGCCAGCGTTTTTTCCTGCGGAGCATCCGAACCCGAAATACCCCCAAGGCGGACTGGCGTTGCCGCGCCCAAATGCGTGGTTGGCGCCATCGCCGCAATATGACTGGCCATGAGGATATAAGTGCCCGCACTGGCTGCTCTCGCTCCGGCTGGCGCCACCCAGCTCACCACGGGCACTTTCGAATCCAGAATCGACGCAATGATCTTGCGCATGGAAAAATCCAGTCCTCCGGGGGTATCCAGCCGTAGGATCAGCAACGGCGCAGCTGCCTGTTCCGCCTGCTTCAGACTGCGACCCACCCAATCCTGCGTCGCCGGACCAATCGCGCCACGCAGATCGATGACAACTGCCGGCGACGCAGCAACCGCGGTCACAGGCGACAACAAAATCGTCACCAACCAGCATACGAGCAACGTTCGGAATATCGAGCTTTTGCACATACTGGCATCCTACGCTCAAAAGTCCGTCAGAGAAATATCCGCCAAAACAAAAAAGCCCGCACATGGCGGGCTTTTTTGCTGACTAGAGCCTATGCTTTCCGGGCTCGTCTTTTTCTGGTTGGCGGATTCTCGATCTTTTTCAGTTCAGCCTTCAACCATTGGGCTGTAAATTTGGCTGCCGCCTTTTCCTGCTTCTCGAAAAGCTTGATGAGCTTGGCTTCCCGCTTGAGCGCAGCACCCAGTTGCTCCTTCAAACTCCTGATCTCGCCCTTGAGCTCTGCAACTTTCGCTTTCATCTCCGCACGAACATCACCCAATGTCGCGCGAGCCGCCTTTGTGGCAACCGACTTGGGTGGACGCCCTCTGCGGGCCGCCTTCTTGACGGAAGCCGCCTTCGGCGGACGTCCTCTGCGAGCTGCCTTCTTGGCAGAGGCTGCCTTGGGGGGACGACCTTTACG
>CAZTJP010000164.1:3716-5127 GCA_964613895.1 uncultured Thiotrichales bacterium
CGACCTTTACGAGCGGCTTTTTTTGCTGTAGCTGCCTTCGGTGGTCGGCCTTTACGGGCCGCCTTCTTCGCTGCAGCTGCCTTTGGGGGTCGGCCTCTACGGGCTGCTTTCTTCACGCTGGATGCTCCATCAGCATCGCTATTCGATGAAGCAGGTGCATCAGTACCTGCAGTCCCTTTCGGGTTCACAACGGGCATAAATCTGTCTCCAATAATTCCGGTGCCACAAATTATAGGAAACAATTTCTGTTTTGCAATCAAAATACGATGAATTTCATCGAATTATTCGACTTTCTTCATCTTTTTCAGCTTCAACTGCATTTTTCCTGACGCGTTTTCCCATCCATGAACACGTGTAACTCGATACACCATCGCAGACGAACACTGGGCCCAAAAACCTTTCAGGCAGGCATTCTAGTAACGCGCCAACTCCGTCATTTCCCGAAGGATGCCGTTGATATCCGAATCACTACCATCGATCATGCAGGCGATATTCCCAACACAACAGACACTGGCTTGCTGACCGCGAACGACCCATCCACGAGGTGGTGTCCAGGCGCTGATGCCGGTAAACATCGACAGTTGATCGGCATTGGACTGCACCAGCCGGGAATAGTCGTGCGCAAAGCTCGCGAGCATTTTCATCATCTTCTCTTCGATCAGGCCATAACCTTCCAGAAACTCACCATCGTCGCGAAAGTGCACCACTGCCTGCACGCCATCTTCAATCAGTAACCGCTTTATCATTCCAGTTTCTCCGGTTACCCATTGAGCCTGTTGTAGGCAGCCTGATAGTCCGCCTTGTCATTCTCGAGAATCACGCCGCGTGACTTGTGCACCACCGTTGACCAGTCGACGCCGATCATCGTGAATCCTTCGATGGGGTAGAAACCGGACATGCCGGTCATCTTTTCCCAACCACGCGCCTGCATGGCTGAAATCGAAGTATTGGCCACGCAGACGTGGCTGAGCAGATCGAGCACATCCTCATCGAGGTCTTCGACCTCCTTCATTTCGTAGCGCTGCAACTCGCCAAGGTCATTGAATTCGAAAGCAGCCAGCGCACCGGGTAGATCGAGCAGGGATTTCAGATCCATGATTACTCTCCAGTCAAAAGTGAAAAATCAAACCATCGCATCCGAATCGGAACTCACCTGTTCCAGCATCAGATGCAAGGTATCGTTGAGCGAGCCGCTCTCATTGTCGATGAAACAGAAAACATTGCTCATCACACAGACCGTATAGTGCGCGCCACGGACAGCCCACCCCTTTCCGGGGGTCAAACCGCAATCACCACAAACCGATCCGAGAATATTGCATTCCATATGCACGCCCAGTGACGTCGCCCGGCACATGACCGAAGCCATGCGCGCCATTTCACTGTCCATTTGACCTTCGTAGCTGTACCGGTC
>CAZTJP010000165.1:0-5110 GCA_964613895.1 uncultured Thiotrichales bacterium
GGGTCGATGGGTTTCGCTGCGCTCTACCCATCCTACCGATTCTGCCAGGCTATCTCGGAGCCGACGACGGCCATGAGGCAGTGGTCGGAAGTCCACCTGCTATGAACCGCGCCACAGCCTTTCGATGGCCGGCACATCCAGACAGGGAGTGACATCCACCTCGCCCTTGAGCACCTTGCAAGGCGCATCCGGCTCTCCCAGCTGGTCGAGCACCAGCTCGGCCCGGGAGAAATCGTGATCGTGCGTGTAGTCGTTGATCGTCACCACGGTCCGCAGACCTGCATCCACCGACGAGGCCACCCCATTCCCCGAATCCTCGAATGCCAGGCAGTTTTCCGCCCGCAAACCCAACTGCTCGAGCGCATAATGGTAGATATCGGGCGCCGGCTTCTTGTTGGGCACCACATCGCCAGCGGCAATGGTCGCAAACCAATCCAGCGATTCGGCCCCCAGAGTCGATTCCAGCAGACCGGTCACATTGGCAGGCGTGGTCGTGGTGGCGATGGCCAGGACGTAACCCGCCTCCCGCGCCTCTTGCAGCAAGCGCCGCACGCCGGCGCGAAGCGGAATACCGCCGCTTTTCAACAACGCCAGATAGAATTCGGTCTTGCGCCGGTGCAAGTCGGCGATATAGGCCGCCGGATCCCCCGGAAACTCGAAATCCGGATGATAGCGATCGATATAGAGCCGGATCCGTTCCTTGCCACCCGTCACAGCCAACAGCTCGCCATACAACGGCACCGACCATTCCCAATCCAGCCCCGCCGCGGCAAAAGCCTGATTGAAAGCCACCCGGTGACCATCCCGTTCGGTATCGGCCAGCGTGCCATCGACATCGAATACCAGCGCCTGCAACTCGTTCATCGTTCTCTCGTTGGACCAAAGAACCCGTTACAATACAGAGCCTTTCTACGCACAACAATATGGCAGGCTCCCCCATGGTCAATTGGACAAACGTTTCCGGTTTCGTCTTCGCGCTGCTGCTGGCCGGCGCCAACGCCAGTGCCAGCGATGCCGCCCCCATTCCAGTCACGGTGGCGCCGCTGTCACGTATGCTGACACATCCGCAGCGCTCCGCCCCTGCCACCGCAGTCAGCCTCAATGATGCCCGCCTGAGCGCCAGAATCAACGCCCGGATCCTTGCCATCCCGGTCCGGGTCGGCGACCGGGTACACCAGGGACAGACACTGGCGAGACTGGATTGCCGCGATGCGAAACTGGTACTGCGCAGCGCCGAAGCCCGCCAGCGACTGGCCCGAAAGGCGCTGACGCGCGCCCGGTCGCTGAAGAAAACCCGCAGTATCGCCGCCAGCCAGATCAATCAGGCCGAAGCCGAACAAACCCAGGCCGAGGTAGCCGTACAACAAGCGAAGCTCCAGGTCGAACGTTGCCAGATACGCGCACCTTTCGATGGCATCGTCACCGCCCGTCTGGCCAGCGAGGGCATGCTCGCCACCCCTGGCACACCGGTACTGCAACTGATCGATGAATCACGACTGGAAATCCGCGCGACCGTTCCGGTGACTGAAATCACATCACTGCAACAGGCGACAGCGATCAGATTTCACAGCGGAACACAGCGTTTTCCGGTCAGACTGCGCACCCTGTTGCCGACGCTGAATCCCGCAGCCAACACACGCGAGGCCCGCCTCGAGCCAGAGGCCAACCCCCCACTGGTGGGCGCCAGCGGCCGCATCGAGTGGCGATTGACGACACCGCATCTGCCAGCCCGGCTGCTGGTCGAACGCAATGGCAGCCTCGGAATCTTCACCGTCGCCAATCGAATCGCCCACTTCCAGCCACTGCCGCACGCCCGGTTGGGCGAAGATGTCGCCGTCGAACTCCCCGGCTCGACGCGGCTGGTCATCGATGGCCGCTTCGCACTCCATGATGGCGACCGGATCGAGATCACCAACGGCGATGCCTCATGACGTTCCTTCGCTGGCTCTACGGCAACCCGGTTTTCGCCAACCTGGTCTTCGTGCTGGTGCTCATCGTCGGCAGCCTCTCCTATCTCCAAATGCCTCGTGAGCAGGATCCGGAGATCAATTTCAACTGGATCGAAATCACCACGATCGTACCCGGCATGGCCGCTTCCGATATCGAGACCCAGGTCACCGATGTCCTCGAAGATGCGCTCAGCGGCGTGGCCGATATCAAATTCGTCTCCAGCGTCAGCCGGGAAAACGTTTCCAGCCTGCTGGTGCGCTTCGAGGACATACCCGCCGCCCGATTCGACAAGCGGGTCATCGATCTGCGCCGCGAAATCCAGAACAAGGAAGACGAGCTGCCCGATGAGGCGGAGTCACCCTCTATCGCAGAGATCACCTCGGCCAATGCCTATCCCACCGCCACGCTGGTGGTCAGCGGCCAGGCGCGGGACGAAAACCTGCGCCGACGCGCCGAACAGATCAAAAAGGCGCTGGAGCGCCTCAAGGGCGTCGATCGTATTCTGCCACTGGCGCTGCCCAAGCCCGAACTGCAGATCGATTTCGATCCCCGGCGGCTGGAGGCCA
This sequence comes from uncultured Thiotrichales bacterium, assembly GCA_964613895.1. Taxonomy (GTDB): domain Bacteria; phylum Pseudomonadota; class Gammaproteobacteria; order UWMA-0217; family UWMA-0217; genus HyVt-560. Next base: position 2,517 of record CAZTJP010000165.1, read on the forward strand.
TCGGCATACCGCCCAACGCAATCAGCGACACGATCCAGCTCTACTACCGGGATCTGTCCGCCGGCTCGATCGACAACGACGGTATCGCCTGGGTGCTGCGGGTCAAGGGCAAATCGACCGACCCGCGCAAGCTCGCCGCCTTACCGCTGAACGGACGCAAACCGGAGGTCCGACTGGGTGAACTCGCCTCGCTCCACCGGGGCGTCGAGGAAGCACGTCACCTGGTGCGCTACCACGGCAAACCGGCGGTGATGCTCGCCATCACCAAAAAAGCCGGCGTCAACACGCTCGATCTGGTCGAACGTCTGAAAACCTTCATCGCGGAAAAAAACCGCCTCAGCGCCCTCACCGGCGTGACCCTGGCTCTGACCGACGACCGGACCGAAATCACCCGCAACGCCCTGCGCATCATGCAGAACAACGCGCTGCTGGGGCTCGCGCTGGTACTGGTCACCACCTGGCTGTTTCTCGGTTTTCGCATCGCCTGGCTGACCACCATCGGCATTCCCTTCATCCTCGCCGGCACCTTCTGGCTGTTGCAGGCCATGGGCAATACACTCAATGTCACCGTGCTGCTGGGCGTGGTCATCAGCCTGGGCATGCTGGTCGATGATGCCGTGGTCGTGGTCGAAGGCATCTACTACCGCCTGCAACGTGGCATGGATGGCATGCGCGCCGCGCTCGAAGCGCTCACCGAAGTCGCCGCGCCAGTCTCGGCCGCCGTGCTGACCACCATGGCCGCCTTCCTGCCGTTGATGCTGCTGCCCGGCATATTGGGCAAATTCATGAAAGTCATCCCGATCGTGGTGACGACCGCGCTGGCCATCAGCCTGGTGGAAGCCTTCTGGATGCTGCCCGTGCACGTCCATGCCAGCCGTCTCGATTTCAGCCGTTCCGGCCGCATCCAGGCCTGGCGGGTTCGTTTTCTGCACCGCTTGCGGCTGGGCTATACACGGCTGCTGATCCGCGTCATGCGCTGGCCACGCTTGATGCTCACCAGCCTGTCACTGATGTTCGTGGCCGCCCTGTTTTCCGCCTTCGCCGGACAGATCAACCCCAAACTCATGCAGATGCCGCTGGTCAGCCCGTTTCTGGTCAAAACCGACTTCTTCGCCTCCGACCCCTTGCGGCTGTTCTACATCAACATCGAAATGCCCGACGGCACACCGCTGGAGACCACCATGGAAACGGTCAGCGGCATCGAAGACCGCATTCGCCCGCTGTTCCAGCCAGGCGAAGTGCGCGATATCGTCAGCTACGCGGGTCAGATGTTCACCGAGATGGCGCCCTTCCAGGGACCGAACTTCGGGCAGATCTTCGTCTCCCTGAAACCACAGCGCCCCGGCACGCGCAATGTCGACGCCATCATCGAAGCACTGCGCCCCGCCGTCCAGGCCACGCCCGGGCCGGTGAAACGCTATTTCCTGCGACTCTCCGGCGGGCCACCGACCTCCAAGCCGATCAGCGTCAAGGTGCGCGGCGATGACATCGAGACCCTGCGCGCCGCCGTCCAGAACTTGACCACGGCGCTCGAGGCTTCCGGTTTCGCCTACGACATCAACAACGACGACAGCGCCGGCGTCGATGAAATGGTGCTGCATCTCGATCCGGACGCAGTACGCCGCAGTGGCCTGCGGCCCGATACCGTGCTGCGCACCCTGCGCCTGCTGGTCGATGGAGAGATCGTCGCCAAGATGCGCGATCGGGGAGAAGAAGTCAGTATCCGCGTGCGGTCCGCCGAACAGCGCCTGTCACGCATCGATGACGTACTCGACTTCAGCCTGCCAACGCCGGACGGCGGCAAGGTGCGGCTGGGAACGCTGTTCACCCGCACGCCGCAGATCGGGCTGGGCAATATACGCCACTACGATTTCCAGCGAACCATCACCCTGGAAGCCGACATCGACAAGCACAAAACCGATACCGTTGCCGCCAACCGCTACCTGACCGATCACTGGAATCAGATACGCGAGCGGTTTCCGGATGTCAGCCTGGACTTTTCCGGCGTGCTCGACGACATCAATGAAAGCATCTCCGCCATCGGCAAACTGATGCTGTTTGGCGTACTGTTGATGTACGCCATTCTGGGCGCGCAATTCGGCAGCTACTTCCAGCCTTTGATGATTCTGGCGACCGTACCGATGGCCTTCACCGGCGTGGTCACCGGACTGCTGGTCACCGGCAACCCGCTCAGCCTTTACACGCTCTACGGTGTCGTCGCGCTGGCAGGCATCGCGGTCAATGCCGCCATCGTCCTGATCGCCGCGGCCAACCAGCGCCTGGCCGCCGGCATGTCGGTGCTGCACGCCACCCTCTATGCCGCCCGCCGCCGGGTCGTGCCCATCTTGATCACCTCGCTGACCACCATCGCGGGCTTGCTCTCGCTGGCAACCGGCCTGGGCGGCCGATCACTGCTCTGGGGCCCCATCGCCACCGCCATCGTCTGGGGACTGGCCGTCTCCACCCTGCTGACACTGTTCACCATCCCGGTGCTGTACCGGCTGTTCATGCGCTCCCGGCGGGACAGTTGAACCTACAGGAACCATTCGCAGCGCCCCGACCGAGCGAACGCCAGTCAGCGCGCCGCATTGGGC
>CAZTJP010000166.1:0-5109 GCA_964613895.1 uncultured Thiotrichales bacterium
CCACTTCGCGGGTCATCTCGATATGCGCCACCTGATCCTCGCCGACCGGCACGCCTCCGGCCCGGTAGATCAGCACATCGGCGCTCTGCAACAGCGGATAACCGAGAAACCCATAGGTCGAGAGATCCTTGTCGCCCAGCTTTTCCTGCTGATCCTTGTAGGTCGGCATGCGCTCCAGCCAACTCAGTGGTGTGATCATCGACAGCAGCAGGTGCAACTCGGCGTGCTCGGGCACACGGGATTGAATGAACAGCCGCGCGGCGCCCGGGTTGATCCCGCAGGCCAGCCAGTCGATCACCATGTCCCAGGTATTCTGTTCGATGATGGAAGGATCGCTGTAATGCGTGGTCAGCGCATGCCAGTCGGCAACGAAGAAGAAGCACTCATGGCTGTTCTGAAGCTCCACCCAGTTACGCAAAACGCCGTGGTAATGGCCAAGGTGCAACAGCCCGGTGGGCCGCATGCCGGATACGATTCGTTGTTGGGAGTGGGTCAGGCTAGTCATGGACGCATGTCATTGAAAGTTCGTGATACGAGTTCATCTCACAGGCTGATACCGAGCAAGTGCTCGATCAGGGTGGTAAAGAATCCGGTCACCGGCTGGATGACCTTTTGCCACAGCCCGAAATACAGCAGGGCAATCAGAATCACGATGCCGAAAGGCTCGATCTGATCCAGCATGCTGGCCCAGCGCGGCGGCAGCACCCAGGTCAATACCCGCCCGCCATCCAGCGGCGGCAACGGCAGCAGGTTGAGCACCATCAGCAGCAGGTTGAGGAAAATACCGATCTTGGCCATCAGCAGCAGCGGTACCGCAAAATTACCCAGCATGCCAGAGAGCAGAATGGTCAGCTTCCACAACAGCCCCCAAAGCAGCGCCATCAGCAGATTGGAGGCAGGCCCGGCGACCGCGACCATGGCCATGTCGCGGCGCGGATGCTGGAAATTGCGCATATTGACCGGTACCGGTTTGGCCCAGCCGAAGATGAAGCCTCCCATGACCAGCATCACCGTCGGCACCAGCAAGGTGCCGATCGGGTCGATATGCGGGATGGGGTTGAAGGTCAACCGCCCCAGCTGCCGCGCGGTCGGATCGCCGAGTTTGCTGGCAACCCAGCCATGCGCCGCCTCATGCACGGTGATGGCGAAGATCATCGGCAGGATCGCAACGCTGAGGAACTGTATCGTGTTCATGGGGATAAAAGCGGCTCCAACCGCATCAGTGAACATCCAGCCAGTCGAGATCACCCTTGCCCTGACGCAGCACTTCGGGGAATCCGGCGGTCAGATCGATCACGCTGGTCGGTTCGATATCGCAGAAGCCGCCATCGATGACCAGGTCGACTTCGTGTTCCAGCAGTACACGGATCTGATACGGATCGGTCATCGGCAGATCGGTATCGGGCAGAATCAGCGTGCTGCTCATGATCGGCTGCCCCAGCGCCTCCAGCAGCGATTGGGCGATCACATTGTCCGGAATCCGGATACCGATGGTTTTTCGTTTGGGATGTTGCAACCGCTTGGGCACGTCTTTGGTTGCCTTGAGTATAAACGTATACGGGCCCGGGGTCAGTCCCCGCACCAGGCGGAAGGCATCGTTGTCGAGCCGTGCATAGTTGGCGATCTCGGACAGATCCTTGCACACCAGCGTGAAATGATGATCCTTTCCCACCCGCCGGATGCGGCGGATACGCTCCATGGCGCGCTTGTCCCCCAGATGACAGCCAAGCGCGTAACACGAATCCGTCGGATAGACGATCACGCCGCCACGCTCCAGAATGGCCACTGCCTCATTGATCAGTCGATGCTGAGGATTCTCCGGATGGATCTCGAAAAACTGGCTCATGTTTGGCTGCCGGCTCGCTGCTGGCGTGGAAAATCGGCCATCATAATCGTTCAGCATCATTTGGCAAGCGACCGGGCCGAACGATCCGCGTCGACAATGAAACCGCGAACAAGTTCATTCCGGCAGCGGCCAGATTTCCGGCATTGCGTTTCCCCGGTCACACCAGCGCGGGCCAAAGGACGGGATAATGCACCAAAAAACAACAATGCAGGAGGCGCTTCCCGCCGTGACTCACAAAACCACCTATCTGCTCAGCTCTTATCCGGCTGTGTCGCACACCTTTTTTCTGACCGAGATCCGGGCACTGAGAGAGCAAGGGCTCGATGTCGATGTCATTTCGATCAACGACTGCGACCGCCCCAACGAACGTCTTACCGCGCTGGAACGACAGGAAAAGGCGAATACTTTCTACCTCAAGTCCTCCGGTCTGCGCCGCGTACTCGGCGCCCACCTGAAAACCGTCTTGCACGCGCCGCTGCGCTATCTGCGGGCGCTTGGCTATGCACTGGCGCTGGCAGATGGGTCTCCCCGCATGTTGTTGTACCGGCTGTTCTACTTCCTCGAAGCGGTGGTGGTGATCCAGCACATGCGGCGCACCGGCAGCCGCCATCTGCATGTCCACTTCGGCTCCGAAGTCGCCACTGTCGCACTGATCGCCAAACAACTGGAACCGATCACGCTGTCGCTGACGATTCATGGCTCCGACGAGTTCTACAATGTCTCGGCCTATCACCTGGACCGCAAGATCAAGGCGGCGGATTTCATCTTCTGTATCAGCCATTTCACCGCCAGTCAGTTGATGCGGCTGACGGACTATGAAGACTGGGACAAGATCCAGGTCTCGCGGCTCGGCATCGATGTGGAGAAATTCACCCCATCGGCGCCAGGCGTGAAGCTCCACGATGACATCAACATTCTCTGCGTCTCACGACTGACCCTCTCCAAGGGATTGCATTTACTGTTACAGGCCTGCGCGCCGTTGATGCAGAAATTCCCGCAGTTGACGCTGACCGTGGTTGGCGACGGTGAACAGCGCGCCTCGCTGCAACGACTCGCCGCCCGGCTGAAGATCGAAGACAGAATACATTTCGCCGGCGCTGTCAATCAGGATCAGATTCTGCCCTACTATCGCCAGGCCGATATTTTCTGTTTGCCCAGCTTTGCCGAAGGCGTGCCGGTGGTGCTGATGGAAGCCATGGCCATGGCCCTTCCCTGCGTCACTTCTTGCATCAACGGTATCCCGGAACTGATCGAGGATGGCCATAACGGTCGACTGGTCAGCGCCGCCGATGCCCAGGCACTGCAAATGGCGCTGAACGAACTGATCGCCGATCCTGAGAAACGCCAGCGTATCGGCCAGGCCGCCCGCGAGACCGTGGTGGCGCGTTATAACCGCGACACCAACTTCGCCATGCTGGCGCGGCGTTTCAGTGAACGCCTGGCTGCTTGCGAGCATCCCGGACAGCCCCACCCGGATCGCCTGGAAAGCTATGTCTGAACCACTCCATATCCAGATCGTCCTCGATCCGAAGCGGGTATACGCCTGGGAGAAACAGATGCTGGACAGCCTGGCGGAGCTGTCACCGTTACAGTATTCGCTGCAGGAAACGGTATCGCCAGCCGATGATCTGCAACCACCGCTGGCCTACCGGCTCTACGCCCGGCTCGACGATGCACTGTTCGGTGTCGCCGATGATCCGCAGGCCGTGGTCGATTTCGACCCCACCGCCTACCGGGACCAACTACGCCAGCGACATCGCTGGTGCGAAGCGCCAGGTCAGCCCGACTTCACCCTCTTGTTGACCGCCGCGCACCACCAGCTCGACCACTGCCGCAAGGCCAGCCGCCAGGGCGTGCTGCTGTGCGAATCCGTGGATCACCAGCATCGGTCGATGACACCACCGGGCTATCACGAGGTCATGGCGCAGGAGCCGGTCTCCCGTCTCATGCTGTGGTGGATCGAGGCCAATGGCATACGACACCCGGTAGCATCGTCCTGTTCCAGTACCGAGCCGTTCTCTCCCCGTAGAAACCGGGAGAAAATATTCTGGAAAGGCGCGCCGATGGTGACCCGCTTCCTGCGCCGGATCGCGGCGCACCCGGCTGGTACGGGTTCGTTCACCACTCTGGCGCGTCCGGCCAACGACGATCGAGTCGTTCCGCCCTCGATCCCGACGCCACAGCCAGGCATTGCCGACACCATTGCTCCGGCACTGTGTCTTGCACCAGCCAGTACCGCCCTGATGCCGGCAAAGACCGATGCGCGCGCGGGTTTTCCGGCCCTGCCCCGACTGTCGACCGATCTACTGCAGGCGCTGCCACGGTTGTTCCGGTTCTATTACCACGCCAAGCTGACACGAGAACAATGGTTGCTGCGGTTCAAGTTCTCGCAACAGCCGACGACCGAACTCGAGCACTTCACCGAGATTCCCGTACCCCCGGACCGGATCTGGGCCGATCCCCATATCTTCGTCAAGGACGGCCAGTACCATGTCTTCATCGAGGAAATGCTGTTCACGGAAGACAAGGGCTATATCTCCAGCTTCACGATCGACGAAGATGGCCGTTACAGCACACCGCGAAAAGTGCTCGAGCGCGACTACCATCTCTCCTACCCGCAAGTCTTCGAGTGGCAGGGCCAGATCTACATGCTCCCAGAAAGCTCTGCCAACCGGACCGTGGAACTGTATCGCTGTGAACGTTTCCCGGACCGCTGGCAACGGCAACGCATCCTGCTCGATGATATCGAAGCCGTGGATGCCTCGCTGGTATTCCACCAGGAGAAATGGTGGCTGTTCTGCTCGGTCAAACCACACCCCGCCGTTTCCGAGAACGATGAACTGCACATCTTCCACACCGACGATCTGCTGGCCGGCGCCTGGCGGCCTCACAAGGCCAATCCAGTGATCAGCGATGTCCGGCTGGCCCGTCCGGCGGGCAAAATCCATTCACACCTGGGCCGGCTCATCCGACCTTCACAAAACTGCGCCGGCATCTATGGTTATGGCTTCAATCTCAATGTCATCACCGAGCTGTCGGAAGAGCACTACCGGGAAACACCGCTGAACCAGATCGACGCCTCACTCTACCCCGACCTGATCGGCACCCACACCTATGCCCGTGAAGGACACCTCACGGTGGTCGATGTCTGCAAACGGATTCCGCGCCGCATTGGGCTGCCGCAGCCGTGATCCTGTGAGAAATACAGGCTATGACGTCGGCTGCAGGGACAGCGGCCGTCGAGCCTACACGGACGTATTCAC
>CAZTJP010000167.1:0-5062 GCA_964613895.1 uncultured Thiotrichales bacterium
CGGTTCTCCGTCGTATTGATCCGCTCGCCGTTGAACATCCGTTCGCGCCATAACGGCACCTCGCGCTCATCGGCCAATTTCATCAACAAATCCAGCGTCTCGGGCAAAATCCGGTTCTTCGAAAAATCCAGCAACAAGTCCTCGAACCGAATCGAAAACCGGGAAAAACGCTCCGGGTCCTCACGAAACCAGTCGCTCATCCGCTCTTGGCGGATCTGCTGAAAATGTGTCTGAAGCCGGGACCAGGACGGAGACGCTTCAAGTTTGGGGATACTGCCGAATCGGGACATCACGCACATCCATGCGAAAATCGCAAGAAAACAAAGGAGTAGCCCGGCGTTCTCACAGGGCCGCAGTCGTGACCCGGCGAGAAGTGCGGACCAGTGATTCTACAATCAAACGGTCAGCTACGCACAAACCAATCGCCCGCCCTGCGGAAACAGCGGCCAAACCATCGCGCGGCCCCGTGACTGCTTCCGAATGACTTGGCGGCTGCGGCCAGTCGGTCGGGCGAAGGATGCTTCGCCTACATCGAAACCGCCTGCCAGCCGGGCTCTGCTTCCGCCTCGGCCCGTTCTTCTTCCTCCAGGATCATGAGCTGGTAAGCACGAATCAGTGCCAGCATGATCCAGAACAGCGGAACGATCGTCGAAGCGTAGCTGGTGAAAGCAAACTGCATGCAGATCGACACCAGCATGGCGGCGAAAGCCTGGGCGAACCAGGCCCGATACTTTTCCACTTGTGCCGGCGAGATATCCAGCGGACGCGCCTCGTCATCCTCATCCGTGAAATCACCGTTCGATGCCGCCAGCCGCCCGGACTCATCCGGTTTGTTCGCCCAGGGGTCGAGATCATCACCGTCCGCGTCGAGATAGGTGATATTTTCCGTCAACACCCGATAATCCCGGAATAGCAATAACAGCAGGGCAATCAGCACGATCAGTCCATATTCGATGGTGAGGTGGACGAAGCCGTTGACCATGTCGATGATGCCCTGGCCCTGACGCATTTTCTCCATGCGTGGATCTTCACGGAATTTCCGGTTGCCGAACAGCAGATGATCGGGGATGACCTGCAACGCTGTGAAAAACAGCTTTTTCCGATATTCGAACGTGCCGTACTGATCGACCTTGTTCAAATCATCACCACCATGATGGGGCTTGACCTTGGCCTCGGAAAACAGGGTACCTGCCACAGCCACGAGTATCAGCGGAATGATGAGCAGGCGCCGTGCTACCGGATGCATGGAGTGCACGGCATAAAGGGCCATGAACAGCAAACCACCGAGCAAACCGGCGCGCGACCCCGTCATGAAGATGACGCCGAGCAGGAACACCGCCCCGCCCCAGCGGTAGACAGCACGCACGCCATGGCTGCGCAGGAAGTACATCAGTGCACCCATGATGATGGTCAGATAGAAGCTGTAAGTGATCGGGCCGGTCAGCGTAGCGGAAATACGCAAAAAGCCGCCACGCATCTCATACATGGATTCCAGCGGGGACATGGTGCCGATCATCGTGCCGATTTCCACGTAGGGTCGCCACATCATCAATTCCTCGAAAACCGAGAAAATCGCCATGGTCAACCCGCCCATCAACAGCCCGGCAAGCGCATCGTCCATCGCCTGGAAGTCATGAATGCCCCGGCTGATGACGAAGTAAGGCACCGCAACCACCAGCAGCACCTCGAGCATATCGCGAAAGGCCTGGAACCAGGTGAATTCATAGACACTGGTTTCGCGGAAACAGCCGACGATCAGGATCCCGATCACGGCCATGGCCAGCACATCGAAATGGTGCAGTCCCCGCTCCTCGTCGGTGATGATCCGGGGCACCAGTGGTAAAAAGAACACCAGCGACATCATCTGCACGATAGAAACCTCGAACAGGTTGATGCCCGGCACCACCTGAAAGACGAAACTGTATGGCATCACCACCATCAACGACAGAAACATGGCGATATTGCGGCGCAGATCGTTCTTCAGATAGAACAGTTTGAGCAGCACCAGAATCCCCATGATCAACGGATAACTGCGGGTCAGAAAGATCACCGGAACGAGCAAACCCCAGGCGATCACATGCGGCATCATGTTGCGGCTGCGATCCACCAGCCAGATGAGGCTGGCCGCCACCGCCACGCAAAAATACAGAATGGTAATCGCCTTCAACAAACTGACCATGACTCACCCTTTATCAATTGGACACCGGCCCGCGGACCGGAAGTGCATTCTAACCACACAGACAATTGCACAACGGAGGCGATTGCCTTACGCTTTTCGACCCGGATTTCACCCATGCTCACAAAGCAAAGCTGCCCACCAAGGAGGACACGCATGCAATACCTGATTCCATTCCACCTGCTGGCCGCAGTCATCTGGGTCGGCGGCATGTTCTTCGCCTATATGGCACTGCGTCCGGTGGCGGCCGAAGTCCTGGAACCGCCCAGCCGTCTGATACTCTGGGCCGGCGTTTTCCGCCGCTTCTTTCCCTGGGTATGGCTCGCCATCATCGTCATTCTCGCTTCCGGCTACGGTTATATCTTTTCCGTTTACGGCGGTTTTGCTCATACCCCCATCTTCGTTCACATCATGATGGGGCTGGGCATCGTCATGATGCTGATCTTCATGCACGTCTTCTTCGCGCCCTATCGCCGCCTGCGCCAAGCCGTGGCCCGCAAGGACTGGCCGGAAGGTGGCAAGCGCCTGGGCCAGATTCGCAAGCTGGTCGGCATCAACACCCTGCTTGGCCTGATCACGCTACTGGTCGCCTCCGGCGGCCGGTTCCTGATCGGCTGAAGCAGTCGGATCAATCTTTCACGGCCCGGGCGACGGTGTAATGCGCGCCCTGTTTCAGCTTGCGGTAGTTACCGAACACCGTGCCGAGATGGCGCTTCATGAACAACCGCAGCCCATTGACCGTGACCACATAGATCTGCCCGCCTGGCGTCAGCCGCCGCCAGGCATCGTTCAGCCATAGCGTCAACAGCTCCTTGCCCACCTTGGCGGGAATATTGGAGACGATGACATCGAAACGCTGCCCGGCGGGCAACTGATCGAAGCCATTGCTGAGCACCACTTGCGCATTGTCGATGTCGTTCAACGCGATATTCTTGCGCGCATATTCGACCGCGACGAAATCCTTGTCCACCAAGGTCGTGCGGCCTTCCGGCGCCTTGCGCGCCAACACCAGCCCGATCGGGCCATAACCGCAACCCAGATCGAGGCAATCGCTGTCCGGCTTGAGCTCCAGATACGGAATCAGCAAACGGGTGCCATCGTCGATCGCGCGGGGCGAAAACAGCCCCCAGGTGCTGACGAAATCCAGCTCGATCCCATCCAGTGACTCGTGGAAACGAATGTCCTGGCGCAGTTCCTTCAAATAGTCTTCGGTGGCCTGCATTCACAACCTCTCGAACAACGCCTCGGCCCGCTCGACCGGCGGCTGATCCTCACCCAACACATTGAAATGCCCCATCTTGCGGCCTGGCCTGGCTTCGCGTTTGCCGTACAGATGCAGCTTCACATCGGGCGCTTCGAGCAACACGGCCCAGGCTGGTGGTTGTTGTTCCGACCACAGATCGCCGAGTAGATTGATCATCACCACCGGCGCCAGCAGGCGGGTATCGCCATGCCCCAGGCCGCAGATCATCCGCAACTGCTGCTCGAACTGCGAGGTGGCGCAGGCATCCAGCGTGTAATGACCGCTATTATGCGTGCGCGGCGCGATCTCGTTGACCAGCAGACGATGATCCGTCGTTTCGAAATACTCGACGGCCAGCACGCCGACATAGTCGAGCGCGGCCGCCAGCTTTTTCGCCCCGTCCTGCGCCGCCTGCGTCAGCGCATCGCCACAAGCGGCCGGCGCCCGCGAGCGATGCAGAATGCCATGGCGATGCACATTCTCCGCCACCGGAAAAGCGCTCACGCCACCGCTGGCATCGCGCGCCACCACCACGGAGATTTCCCGCGCCAGCGACACGCGCGCTTCGAGAATGCATTCCACCTCACCGAGCGCGGCAAAGGCCTGGGGCAACTGATCAGCGGATTCGAGCACCCTCTGGCCCTTGCCGTCATAACCCAATTCGGTGGTCTTGAGGATAGCGGGAAATCCGGTCTGCGCCGCCGCCTCGGCAAAATCCGCCGGGCCGCTCACCGCAGCGAAACGAGCCGTCTCCAGGCCGGCTTCGCGCACGAAGCGTTTCTCGCGCAAACGGTTCTGGGCAACACGCACCGCATCGGCCGACGGATAAACGGGGATTTTCTCCGCCAGCCAGTCCAGCGTTTGCGCCGGCACATTCTCGAACTCGGTGGTCGCCACCGCGCACTGCGCAGCGATTCGCTCCAGCGCCGCCGGATCATCGTAACCCGCTTGCAAATGCACATCCGCCAACTGCCCGGCGGGGCTGTGTGGATCGGCATCCAGCACCATCACCCGGTAGCCCATCTGACGGGCCGCCAGTACGAAGAAGCGGCCCAGCTGCCCTCCGCCCAGCATGCCCAGCATGGCGCCGGGCAGAATCACCGCTTGTCGGGCGGCAGGGTCATCGACAACGCCGCATCCCGCTGATTGCGCCGATACTCTCGCAATTTCTCGGCCAGCTCGGAGTCATGGGTGGCCAGTATCGACACCGCGAACAGCGCCGCATTGACCGCGCCCGCTTCGCCAATGGCAAAGGTTGCCGTCGGCACGCCCTTGGGCATCTGCACAATCGACAGCAAAGAATCCTGCCCTTGCAGATAACGGCTCGGCACCGGCACGCCCAGCACCGGCAGAATCGTCTTGGCTGCCAGCATGCCGGGCAGATGCGCCGCGCCGCCGGCGCCGGCGATGATGCATTGCAGACCCCGATCCGCCGCATTCTCGGCATAATCGAACATCTGATCCGGGGTGCGATGCGCCGACACAACCAGATACTCATGCCCGACCTCGAACCGCTCGAGGATTTCGATTGCATGCTGCATGATGGGCCAGTCGCTTTCGCTGCCCATGACGACGCCGACTCTCTTTTCCGCCATACGTGGAGTTCCCGAAGAAAAATCAGCCTTTATACGCCATTGCCCCCC
>CAZTJP010000168.1:0-3316 GCA_964613895.1 uncultured Thiotrichales bacterium
CCCGGCAGGATATCGCCAACGCGGTGGACGATCAGGCCATCCAGCAACGCCCATTTCGATTTGGCCTCATCCAGGATCTGCTGCAAGCTCTTTTCGGTCATGCCCGGATAGTGCTCCAGCGTCATGGCCCGAATGTCTTCCCCTTCGTTGAAATCCCGCATGGTGCCGACGAATACCGCAGTGGCACCAAAATCGGTGCGCCCGTCGAACTGCCGTTGCTGAAAATCCTGTAGCAGCGCCCAGGGGTCGAAAATACCGGGTTCGAGAATGATGTTTTCCATCAGCCCCCCGTCACAGGTGGGAAAAACGCCACTTCATCGCCCGGCTGGACCGCCGCATCCAGCGGACTGTGCACCTGATTGACCGCTGCGAGCGTATTCTCGGGCAATGGCAGGCCGGGATTGGCCGCCTGCCAGACTTCGATGACACTGGACACGTCGTTGCGTGCCTCGAGTCGTTCTTCCGGCTTGCCGACGGTTTCCCTCAGGCTGGCGAAGTATTTAATGTGGATGGTCATGGATTGATACAATGCGCCATTGACTGTTGACTATTGTAGCGCGAAACGCGCCGGATCGTTCCATGACGGACAAACTGACTCATTTCAATGCCGAAGGTGATGCGCATATGGTCGATGTGGGTGCCAAGCAGGAAACCCATCGCATCGCCATTGCCGAGGGATGGATCGATATGGCGCCGGAAACGCTGCGCCTGATCACCAGCGGCAGCAGCAAGAAAGGCGATGTGCTTGGCATTGCCCGGATCGCCGGGATCATGGGCGCCAAGAAAACCAGCGATCTGGTGCCGTTGTGCCATCCCATCGGGCTGACCCATGTGGATGTCTGTTTTTCGCTCGATGCGAAGCAGCCGGCGGTGCGTTGCGAAGCCCGAACCGAGACCACCGGTCGCACCGGCGTGGAGATGGAGGCATTGACGGCGGTACAAGTCGCGCTGCTGACCATCTATGATATGTGCAAGGCGGTCGACCGGGGCATGACCTTGCGGGATATCCGCCTGCTGGAAAAGCGCGGCGGAAAGTCTGGCGTCTGGATCAGAGCCGACAGGGATAACGGGACATCGGAGGTTCCCGAAAAATGATGAGGTTATTCAAAGGGTTGTTCGTCCTGCTGCTGGTGCTGATCGTGCTGGTGGTGGGCAGTGTGGCGGTGGCCATCGTGACCATCGACCCGAACGATTTCAAACCACAGATCACCAAACAGGTTCACAAGCTTACCGGCCGCACGCTCGCGCTGGAGGGCGACATCGGCTGGTCGTTCTTTCCCTGGCTGGGGCTCAATCTCGGTCGCGCGTCATTGTCCAATGCGCCGGGTTTCGGTAACGAGCCTTTTGCCCGCATCGAGGAGGTGGATGTTCGCATCAAGCTGTTGCCGCTGCTGAAGAAACAGCTGCAGGCGCGCAAGATTCTGGTGCGTGGCATGTCGCTGAATCTCGAGAAAGACCGTCACGGCAAGGACAACTGGAGCGATCTGGCGAATGCGACAGGGAAAAACGAACCGGCGCCTTCTTCGTCACATACGGCAGTGCCGGCAGACATCGAGATCCGCATTGGCGGTATTCAGATCGAGGATGCCCATCTCGCCTACCGTGATGCTCAGGCCGGAACCGAGCTGCAAATCGATCCGCTCAACCTTTCCACCGGCGCGATCGAACTGGGCAAACCGGTCACGGTGGATGCCGACTGGGTGCTACAGCAGCAAGACATGAAGGTTGCCGCCCGGCTGGAGGGGCAGCTGACGGTGGATCCCGCACATGGCGTCTATCGCGCCACCGGCCTGACGTTGCACAGCAATATCCGCGGCGCCGGCTTTCCGGATGATGGAATCGAGGCCGAGCAGTCGATGAACCTGGCGGCCAACACCCAAACCCAGGTGCTGACGGTCGATGCGCTGCATGCAACGTTGGGCGGCCTGACGTTGAGCGGCAATTTGAAGGTCGATCACTTCATCGACAAGCCGAACCTGAACGGCCATTTCCGCAGCAATGAATTCAGTCCCCGTTCACTGATGCAGTCGCTTGGTCTGACGCCGCCAGCTACCGCGGGCGAAGCGTTGGAAAAGGCCTCGCTCGAGTTCGATCTCCAGGGCGATCCTTCGGCCATCGGCCTGCACGCATTGAAGGCGACCCTGGATGATTCTACCCTCACCGGTCAGTTCACGCTGTCGGATCTGGCGCGCCAGGCCATGCGTTTCGAGCTGCATCTCGACCAGATCGATATCGATCGCTACCTGCCGCCTGCGGGTGCCACCAGTGATACAGCGCAGGCCAGCCCCGCCAGCGACCGGATCGAACTGCCGCTGGCGTTGTTGCGCAAGCTCGATATCGATGGCCAGGCCGAGATCGGCAAGCTCACGGCCAGCAAACTGCTGTTCGAAAACGCCCGTGTCAGCCTCAAGGCGAACAATGGCAAGCTGCGCCTCGCACCGTTACGCGCAGAAGCCTATGGCGGCAAGGCCACGATCACCGCCGGGCTGGACGTTCACGGCAAAACCCCGGTTTACCATGCCGATATCGATCTGGCGGGCGTTCAGTCCGCCGGCATTCTCGAAACCCTGTTCGGTGATCGCTACCTGTCGGGCAAAGCCTCGTTCAAGGCGAAAGTATCCAGCCGGGGTGAGACCATCAGCGGCTTGCAGAAAAACCTCGGTGGCCAGTTTCATACCGAGTTTCGCGATGGCACCATCAAAGGCTCGAAACTGTCGAAAAAAATCAATGAAGCCAGAAATTTCTGGCGCAAGCTCAAGGGTAAACCGCCGGTCACAGAGGATATCGGTGATAACACTCACTTTTCGAGCCTGACCGCGACGGGTCAAATCAGCAATGGCGTGATCGTCAACAAGGATCTGAAAATTCTCGCACCAATTTTTCAGGCCAAGGGCGAAGGACGGGTCGATCTGCCCAACCGGTTTATCGACTACAAACTGTATCTGGCTGACAAAGCCGGGGAAGGCGTTCAACGCACTTTCGTGCCGCTACAGATCAAGGGCCCGTTTGCCAACCTCAGCTTCAAGCTGCGGGTGGATTCGGTGCTGAAGGAACGCGCCAATGCCCGGTTGGAGGCTGAAAAGGCCAAACTGAAGGCACGCGCCCAGGCCGAGCAGGAAAAACTCAAGGCCCGGCTCGAAGCGGAAAAAGCTGCCAAAAAGGCCGAACTCGAAGCACGTGCCGAAAAAGAGAAGGCGAAGCTGAAGGAAAAGGCCGAGGAGAAAAAGAAACAGCTCGAAGAAAAACTCAAGCACCAGCTCAAGGATAAATTCAAAAAGCTGTTCTGACGATGACGGCCCGGTGCTTCAAACCGGGC
>CAZTJP010000168.1:3416-5033 GCA_964613895.1 uncultured Thiotrichales bacterium
GCGCCTGACCACGGCAACCCGCATTGGTATACTCGGCGGTCGTGAAATCCATCGCCCCTGCCCTGCTCCGCTGGTACGACCGCCATGGCCGCAAGCATCTGCCGTGGCAGATCGAGCCAACGCCATACCGGGTCTGGGTCTCGGAGATCATGTTGCAGCAAACCCAGGTGGATACCGTCATCCCCTATTTTCAGCGCTTCATGGCAGCGTTTCCGGATTTGATGGCGCTGGCCGGGGCGGCCGAGGACGATGTGCTGGCGCACTGGTCCGGCCTGGGCTACTACGCCCGGGCGCGCAATCTGCACAAAGCCGCCAGAGAGGTCGCTTCGACCTTCGATGGCCAGCTGCCGGCCGATCAGGATGAACTGGAACGCCTGCCGGGCATCGGCCGTTCCACAGCAGCTGCCATCATGTCGCTGGCTTTTGGACAGCGGGCGACCATTCTCGATGGCAACGTCAAGCGCGTACTGGCGCGCTACCACTGCGTTGATGGCTGGCCCGGTCACAGCGCGGTCAACCGCCGGCTGTGGGAGCTGGCGGAAACGCATACGCCGGCCCGTGATTGCGCGCGATACACCCAGGCCATCATGGATCTCGGCGCCACGGTATGTACCCGCAGTCGCCCGGATTGCCCGAATTGCCCTCTGAAAAAACACTGTCTGGCGCATCAAAGCGGTCACCCGGCGCGTTGGCCCGGCAAGCGTCCGGCCAGAAAAAAACCGGAACAGGCGCGCCTTTTTCTGCTGCTTGAAAATGAGCAGGGCGCGTTGCTGATGATCAGGCGTCCCCCCGCCGGCATCTGGGGTGGCCTGTGGTCGCTGCCCGAAATCGAGCCCGATACGGTGTCCGGGCGTTTGTCGCCAACGTCCGATTGTTCCGGGCTGAGCGCGGCGATTGCAGCGCGCTATGGACTGGTGGCGGAAGCCTGTACGGTCTGGCCCGAAGTACGTCACTCGTTCACCCATTTCGACCTGCGCCTGACGCCAGTGCACATTCGGACAAAGGGCCACGCCGCGGTCAAGGAAATAGCAGAAGCCGATACACTCTGGTATAAACCCAGCCAATCACCACCGGGGGGCATGCCCGCGCCTGTGACGCGGCTGCTGCAACGTTTTGGCTCCCGGCACGAATCAACCTGATCAGGAGTACGACATGACACGCATGGTCAATTGCGTTCTATTGAAAAAAGAAGCCGAAGGGCTGGATCGCCCCACTTACCCCGGCGATCTGGGCAAACGCATCTTCGAAAACGTCTCCAAGGAGGCATGGCAACAATGGATTCGTCACCAGACCATGCTGATCAACGAGTATCGTCTCAGCCCCATCGACCCCAAAGCCCGGGCATTCCTCGAAGAAGAGATGGAAAAGTTCTTCTTTGGCGAGGGTGCCTCGAAAGTGGACAACTGGACAGCGCCGAGCGCCTGATCTCCGGTTTGCACCGGCGATAATCACGCTTGACGTCGCCGGTGGAAATCGCTTTAATACCGCACCTTCGGCGCTGGTCGCGCCGACCCACGTTCAATTCCTGACGGCCAGGTAGCTCAGTCGGTAGAGCAGGGGACTGAAAATCCCCGTGTCGGCAGTTCGATTCTGTCCCTGGCCACCATTCTATCCCCC
>CAZTJP010000169.1:0-4981 GCA_964613895.1 uncultured Thiotrichales bacterium
CGGGCTAGTATCGATATCTTTCGCATGTGAGTCAGGTTACAGGTTGTTGTTGACGTATTGCAGCATGTGATCGGTGGTCGAGATCGCCTTTGAGTTGAGTTCGTAGGCGCGTTGCGTCTCGATCATATTGACCAGTTCCTCGACCACATTGACGTTGGAGGTTTCCAGCGAGCCTTGCATCAGGGTTCCCAGACCCGACTGGCCGGGCGTCGCCGATTGCGGTGCGCCACTGGAAGCAGTCTCCTTGAACAGGTTGCCACCCACGGCCTGCAAGCCGCCGGGGTTGATGAAATCGACCAGCTGGATGGTACCGATCTGGGTCGGTTCCTTGCTGCCCGCGGTCTGAACCGATACGGTGCCGTCCTCGCCGATGGAGATGCTCTGGGAATTTTGTGGCACCGTCAGGCCCGGTTGCAGGGTGAAGCCGGAAGAGGTGACGATCTGTCCCTGGGCATTGAGATGGAAGGAACCATCGCGTGTGTAGGCGGTGCTGCCGTCGGGTGTCAGAATTTCGAAAAATCCACGGCCCTGGATGGCGACATCGAGTGAATTGCCGGTTTGTGACAGGCCGCCCTGGGTGAACAATTTTTCGGTTGCGACGATGCGCACGCCGGTGCCGATGTTCAGCCCGGAAGGGAGCTGGGTTTCCTGTGACGATTGGGCGCCGACCTGACGCACGTTCTGATAGACGAGATCTTCGAATACCGCCCGGTCACGTTTGAAACCCGAGGTATTGGCATTGGCCAGGTTGTTCGAAATGACGGCCATGCGTGTCTGCTGGGCATCGAGGCCGGTTTTTGCGCTCCATAGTGCTCTGTTCATGATTTCAAATCCGTTTGTTCAAAGATGATTGGTGATTCCAGGCGCGGGGGCCTTCAGCTCATTCGGGTGACCGTTGCGGCGGAGGCGTCCATTTCCTGCGCCTGCTTGAGTATGTTGACGTGCATTTCGAACTGTCTCGCCAGTTCGATCATGTTGACCATGGCTTCCACGGCATTGACGTTGCTGGTTTCGACCGCACCGGTTTCCAGTTTGACCCGCGCATCTGCGGGTGCCTCATCCTTGCTGGTGAGTCGCAACAGGCCGGAGCGGGTTTTCTCCAGGTCGCGAATATTGGGATTGACCAGCTTGATACGGTCGATCACTGCCATCGAGGCCTCCGACTGGCCAAGCGGCCTGATGGAGATGGTGCCATCCTCGCCGATCAGTAATTTCTCGAATGGAGGAATGGCGATCGGTCCGCCATTGCCCATGACCGGAAAACCGGCGCCATTTCTGAGAATCCCTTCGGGCGAAACACTCAGGTCGCCTCGTCGGGTATAGGATTCATTGCCATCCTTGTCCTGTACCGCAATGAAACCATCGCCGCCTACGGCCACATCGAGATTGTTACCGGTGGTGATCAACTGGCCTTCGGCAAAATCGACGCCAGCCCGGTTGTCTTGTACATAGACGCGCGTGGGGTGGCCGGGGCCGTATAACGGCTTGTTGCGAAAAGCGTCGAGATCCGCCCTGAACCCCGGTGTATTGAGGTTGGCCAGATTGTGGTTGTTCGACGCCTGCTTGAGCATCACCTGGCGGGCGCCGTTCATGGCGGTGTAAATAATGCGATCCATCGCGCTGACTCCTGGTAAATCGATCGTTGGCCTTCATTGGATGGCTGGCGGCGGAACTTGACCAAGCTCACCGCCAGCCCCCGTTTCCCGGTTGAGCCGGATGTCTCACGGGGGCGCGTTGCGAGGCCGCAGTCGTGCCCCCCGTGAGAAATGCGGGTTAACGACGCATGTTGATGATGGTTTGCGTCAGCGAGTCCGCAACGCTGATGATCTTGGCGTTTGCCTGGAAGCTTCGCTGTGCGCCGATCATGTCGACCAGCTCGGTGGTGACATCGACGTTGGACGACTCCAGTGCGCTCGACTGGATATAGCCCAGCGAAGCACTGCCCGGTGCGCCGACGGCCGGAGGCCCGGATGCGAAGCTCTCGGCCCAGGAGGAATCACCCACTGGCCGCAGCCCGTCCAGGCTGGAGAAGTTCGCCAGTGCGATTTGCCCCATGGCTTTGGATTGTCCGTTCGAGTAGCGACCAAAGATCACCCCGGACTTGTCGATGTCGAGTGAAGTCAGGCGGCCCGATGAGAAACCGTCGGCAATCACCGAATTGACACCAGAGGCAGAGTCGAACTGGGTGATTTTCGACAGATCGATCGACAGTGAAATATTGTCCACGGCGCTGCCGAGCGCGGAGGCGTCGATGGTCACGGGAAAGATGCCTTCCGGTACGCCGCTTGAATTTCTGGCGACGTATTGCGTGCCGGCGCTGTCAGTGAGTGAGTCGATACGTCCGTCATTACCGAACGAAATATTGTATCCGTTGGTGTCGCCGACCACGGTATCGGTATCGGCCGAGACGGTGAACAATTTCCAGTTGTTGTCCGATTCCTTGCGGAAATAGTAGTTGATGACGTGTGTCGAACCTTGCGAATCGAAAATCGTTGCGCCGGTGGTGAAATTGTACGACTTGGGGTTCGAGACATCGAAGGCGACGCCGGCGCCAATGGCTTTCGAGGTCTGATCGAGGTTGGCGGTCAGGTCGACTTTTTCCGATGCCTGAGGTTGCAGGTCGGCGCGGTCGATCTTGAGTTCGCCCAGCGTCGGCAGAATATTGCCCTTGTCATCGACCTGGTAGCCGGTCAGGCGTTGTTCGGTGGCGTTGCTGACATAACCTTCCCGATCGAGACCGAAGGCGCCAGCGCGTGAATAGACGATACCACCGCCGTTGTCCTTGAGCCGGAACAGCCCGCCGCCGGAAATGGCGATGTCGAGGTTGTTCTTGGTGTAGTTGATGTCACCCTGAGTGTGCTGTTGGCGGATATTGGTGACCCTAACCCCTTTGCCGGTGGCGTTGTTGGCCGTGCCAAAGTCCGACGATGGATAGACATCGGAAAACTCTGCACGGGAGCGTTTGAAACCGTTGGTGTTGGAGTTGGCAATATTATTGGATATGACTTCCAGATTAGTGGTAGCGGCATCCAGGCCAGTCAGTGCTACTTGAAACGACATAGATATCTCTCCTTGAGTCGAGTGTTGTCTTCGAATCCCTCAACAGGATTCATTGTCTGGTTGCTTGCTGTTGGCGAGCAACCCTGTTACTGCTGCAATGATCGTGATCCTCAACCAATGCGCAGTACATCCGTGAAACTGTGTTTTTGTCCATCATTGGTATTGATGGATATCTGACCCTTGTCAACACTGATGCTGCCGATCTTCAGGTTCAGATACAATGGCGCCGCTTCGGCGCTGTCTCCAGTACCGACAGTAGCGCGAAAGCTGTAGGTTCCGGCCGCCACTGCCTCGCCATCCTGATTTTTTCCATCCCAGGTGAACGACGCCGATCCCTGGTCGGTTTTTTTGGCGTCGATAGTACGAATGACATTGCCGGCGGCGTCGATGACTTCGACGGTACCATTGCTTGCCGATTCGGGCAGTGCAACGACGCCGCTGACCGGTTCTGCATCATGGCTGGTCTTGATGCTGTCGGTTGGCACCAGGGCATGCTTGTCGATCAGTGTCGCGGCCATGAGCATCTGGTTGGATTCCAGCGTGGAGGCCAGTTTGGAAAAGGACGCTTGAAGTTCCTTGAGTCCGGAAACGGTGCCAAACTGGGCCATCTGACCAAGGAATTGTCCGTTGTCGGCCGGCTTTATCGGGTCCTGATTCTTCAGTTGGGTGGTCATCAGTTTGAGAAAGTCCTGCTGAAGGATCCGGCTTGGGTCTTTCTTTTCGCCGTTTTTCCCGATCTGGTATTTGTCAAGAATGTCGGTATTGATTGCAACCATTTTATTCTCCGAGTCTGAGTGTCTGCATCAGCAGTTTTTTGGAGGTGTTCAGAA
This sequence comes from uncultured Thiotrichales bacterium, assembly GCA_964613895.1. Lineage (GTDB taxonomy): Bacteria > Pseudomonadota > Gammaproteobacteria > UWMA-0217 > UWMA-0217 > HyVt-560. Next base: position 3,891 of record CAZTJP010000169.1, read on the forward strand.
CTTCAATGTTGTTCTGGTAGCTTCGCGAGGCGGAGATCATATTGGTCATTTCCTCGACCAGGTTGACATTGGATTCGTAGATATAACCTTCTTCATTGGCATAGGGATGGTCGGGCGCATAGCGCATGGGGTTTTCGGCATGACTTTCGACCACGCCGAGCATTTTGACGGCCGCATTGACGCTGTTTTTTCCGCGCATGTTGTCGAGCGTGGTGGCAAAAACGGGTTCTCTGGCTTTGTAGGCATCTTTGGCCGAGCCGGCCACCGCGCCGGCGTTGGCAATATTGCTGGCGGTGATATTGAGGCGTAGCGACTGGACGTTCATGCCGCTGCCAGAGATGTCGAATACATTGAAGAGTGACATGGCTTATTCTCCCTTGAGTGCGCGGATGAGACTCTTGGTCTGGTCATTGATGAAGCGCAGACTGGCTTGATAGCGGACGGCGTTTTCGGCGAACCTGGCTTGTTCTCTGTCGTTTTCGACGGTGTTTCCGTCGAGCGATGCTTGTTGGGGTACGCGGTATTTGACCGGTGCGTACGGGTGTTGCCCTGTTCGCAGCGACAGGTGACGCGCGTTGGTTCTGGCGGTATGGATATCGAGATCGCCATGGGCGCTCTGCAGCGCTGCCTTGAAGTCCATGTCGCGCGCTTTATAGTTCGGTGTGTCGACGTTGGCCAGGTTTGATGCCAGCAGTTCGGTGCGTTGCGCGCGCAGCAGGAGTGAGCGCGCATGAATTCCAAACAGGTTGTCGAGTGTCGTGGGCATCCATGCCTCCGGTTGTTTTTCCAGTTGCGAATATGTTGATGACATCGCAGCGGCCATCGCCTGACCGTCGCGTGGCACATCCTGCAATCGGGATGCCATTTTGGGTGAATCGAGTTGTTCGGGGGGGTTTTGGAGATGAATGGCCTAAAGTTTTGGGGCGGGGCCGGTGGACTGATTTTCGCGAGTGACTGGATCACAAAACCGGGGATACCGGGATGAGCACCTGTTCCACTACCGATCATTGTATCGCCCACGGCTGCCAGAACTTGCCGCCCGACGGCAATCCATCACCGCACCCCGCTCGGCACCACCTCTCGGGGTCAGG
>CAZTJP010000170.1:0-2157 GCA_964613895.1 uncultured Thiotrichales bacterium
GCATCCTGCCGGAATGGCGGGCGATTTGTTGAACGCTTCCTGATAAAATGCCCCGGATTTTGAACTTCCTGAGATTATTTTGGTCAAACCACAAAATAAGGACGGGTTTATCTGGCCTGTCCGGATCTACTACGAGGATACCGATGCAGGCGGCGTGGTGTATTACGCCAATTACCTGCGGTTTATGGAACGCGCACGAACGGAGTGGTTGCGATCAATGGGATTTGAACAGGACGACTTGCGCCGCCAGGGATATCTGTTCGCCGTGAAGCGGGTACAGATCGACTATCTTTTTCCCGCAAGATTCAATCAGTTGCTCGATATTCACAGCAACCTGACGCGGCTGGGTCGCGCCAGTCTGACCTTTCTTCAGGAAGTTTTTCGGGGTGACCGGCGCTTGGCCAGCGCCACGGTCGATCTCGTCTGTGTCGATGCGGACCGTTTCCGGCCGACCGCATTCCCGCCCGTGCTGGCGCGCCAGCTCAAGCCATTGCTGAACAAGGAGTAATGCCGTGTCTGTCGATTTGTCCATTCTCAGCCTGATCACCAAAGCCAGTCCGGTCGTTCAGGCGGTGATGTTTCTGTTGCTGATGGCTTCACTGGTGTCGTGGACGCTGATCGTGATCAAGCTGCGGGTGGTTGGCGCGGCGCGCAGGAATGCTGAGAAATTCGAGGAAACGTTCTGGTCGGGCACCGACTTGCAAAAGCTCTATGAGGGGCTTTCCCGGCAGCCGCAGCGGCAGGGGCTGGAGGCGATCTTCGCCGCCGGTTTCAAGGAATATCTGCGTCAGGCGCACAGTGGCGGCAAGCAGTATTTCAGCCGCATCGAAATGATCGCCCGCTCGATGCGCGTGGCGATGACGCGTGAAGTCGAAGAGCTGGAATCCAATCTGGCGTTTCTGGCGACGGTGGGCTCCACCAGCCCGTACATCGGCCTGTTCGGCACGGTTTGGGGTATCATGAATTCCTTCCGTGCGCTCAGCGATGCGCAGGCCAATACCCTGTCGGCGGTTGCGCCGGGCATCGCCGAGGCGCTGATCGCCACCGCGATCGGTCTGTTTGCGGCGATTCCCGCTGTGATTGCGTACAACTATTTCTCCGACCATGTGGAGCAACTGGTGACGCGCTATGACAGCTTCGTGGAAGAGTTCATTGCCTTGTTGCAGCGTCATTCCTTGAAATCCTGATCGTTTGCCTGCATTTCCCGCCCATGCCCCGATATCGACACAACAAACGCAAGCCGATGGCGCAGATCAATGTGGTGCCGTATATCGATGTGATGCTGGTGCTGTTGGTCATTTTCATGGTGACGGCACCGCTGATGCAGCAGGGCGTCGAAGTGGATCTGCCGAAGGCACGCGCCGAGCCGGTTCAGAGCCCGGATGAGAAGGATCAGATCGTGGTGGCGGTGACGGCTGATGGTGGTTTCCATCTGGATGCCGATGGTCGCGACGCTGCGCCGCTCGATGCCGTGACGCTGGCGAACCGGGTGGCGGAGATGTTGCGCCAACGCTCGGACAAGCGTGTTTATGTGCGCGGCGATCAGGCAGTCGATTATGGGCATGTGATGGAAGCGATGGCGGCATTGCAGGCGGCAGGCGCTTCCAGCATCGGGCTGATCACCGAACAACCGGACAAGCGCTGAACGGTCATGTGGGAGCAGATCAGACAACACCCGAAAGCGGTGCTGGTGGCAGTGCTGATTCACTTGTTCCTGCTGGCGTTCTTCGTGGTCAGTCTGACTTCGCGTCACACACCATCGGCGAGCACCAGGGCGATCAAGGCCGAAGTGGTGGCTGACCAGAAGCAGGTTGAAAAGATCCGGCAACGGATCAAGCCGGACGCCGCCGAACGCCAGGCGCGGGAACAAAAGCGGCTCGAGGAAGCCAGGCATCGACAGCAATTGGCGGCGCAGAAAGCGCGCGAGGAGGCGAAACGTCTCGAGGCTGAGCAGAAACGGCTGGCCGAAAAGAAACGACGGGCCGAACGCGAGCGCCAGAAATTGCTGGCGGCACAGCAGCGGCTCGAACGGGAAAAGCGTGAAGCGGCGCGGCGCAAGCAGGCGGAGGCAGAGAAAAAACGTCGGGAGGCTGCGCGCCGCAAGGCCGAGGCAGAGAAGAAACGCCGGGCCGAAGCGGAAAAACGTCGCCAGGAAGA
>CAZTJP010000170.1:2257-4967 GCA_964613895.1 uncultured Thiotrichales bacterium
CCGAGGCAGAGAAGAAACGCCGGGCCGAAGCGGAAAAACGTCGCCAGGAAGAGGCCCGCCGCAAGGCGGAAGCCGAGAAAAAACGCAAGGCGGAAGCCGAGCGCAGGAAGAAGTTGCTCGAGGAACGTCGCAAGCGTGAGGAGGAACAGGCGCGCCGTGACCGGATACTGGAAGAGCAGGCCGAGGAAAAACGGCGGATGGCCCAGTTGCTGGCCGAGGAGGAGCGCGCCATGGAAGAGCAGTCGAGACTGGCCAGTCTACGCAGTCAGTACATGTCGGCCATCAAGAGTCGGGTGCAGTCACGCTGGTTGCAGCCCGCAGATGGCTTGACGGGCGCCTGCCGGGTACATGTGCGCCAGTCGCCGTCGGGCAATATTCTCGATGTCAGGGTAGAATCCTCGTCATCATGCAATCCACTCATGAAGCGATCCGTTGAAAAGGCCGTGGAGCGCGCCAGCCCGTTGCCGGCGCCACCCGACCGGCGGGTGTTCGATCCGGAAATCGATTTCACTTTTGAACCACAAACCTGAACAGAGAAGTATCATGAAACTCATGAAAGGCATTTTGTTCGTCATGCTGATGCTGCCGGCGATGCTCCAAGCGGCGCTGGACATCCGCATCACGAAAGGCGTTGAGGGCGCCATCCCGATCGCCATCGCGCCGTTCGAACTTCAGACCGCCTCCCGGCCGTCGCAGGACATCGGCAAGATCGTCAGCGCCGATCTCAAGCGCAGTGGCCGTTTCAGCCCGATCTCCAGCGAGCGCTTCGCCCAGCCCAATCCCAATCCCGGCAATATCGAGTTGTACCGCTGGCGCGATCAGCGCATCGACTACATCATGGTGGGCAAGATCACCGACAATGGTGCTGGCAGTTACAACGTCACCTTCCAGCTTTTCGATTCCGGCGCGGGTACCCAGATTGCCGGCTACAGCATACCGGCGGCTGCCGGTGAATTGAGAATGGCGGCCCATCAGGTTGCCGATCTCATCTATGAGGCCATTCTGGGCGTGCGCGGCGCCTTCAATACCCGCATTGCCTACATCACCACCAAGGGTCATGGCGCCAATCGTAAATATGTCATCGAAGTCTCGGATTCCGATGGCTACAACGCCCGCACCGTCCTGAGCGCGCCCAATCCGTTGATGTCGCCCGACTGGTCGCCCGACAACAGCAAGCTGGCCTATGTGTCGTTCGAGAACAATCACTCCAACATCTTCGTGCAGGAGGTCGCTACCGGCCGACGGCAGAAGATCTCCAGCCGCAAGGGCATCAATGGCGCGCCGGCCTGGTCGCCGGATGGTTCCCGGCTGGCGGTGACGTTGTCGGAAGGTGGTTCGCCCAATATCTATATCATCGACCTGGCCACCGGTTCGACCCGCCAGCTGACGCACGATCGCTCGATCAATACCGAACCGGCCTGGATGCCGGATGGACAGAGCATCATCTTTACCTCCAACCGGACCGGGAAGCCACAGCTGTACCGGATTTCCGTCAATGGCGGCGAGGCCAAGCGACTCACCTTCGACGGCGAATACAATTCCGCAGCTTCGGTCTCACCGGATGGCACCAAGGTGGCGATGGTCAACGGCGATGGCGGGCGCTTCCGTATCGCGGTACTGGATCTGCAGAGCGGTGAGACCAGTATCCTGACCAATGGCCGGCTTGACGAGTCGCCCAGTTTCGCGCCCAATGGCAGCATGATCATCTACGCCACCGAGTCCGGTGGGCGCGGGGTGCTGGCGGCGGTCAGCGACGACGGCCGGATTCGACAGATTCTGGCTTTGCAGGAGGGCGAGGTCAGGGAGCCCGACTGGTCCGGATTCCTGAATTGATGGAACATTTCAGGTAACAGGGCCAACAGATTATTAAGAGGAAACGATTATGAAAAAGTTACTGATCATTGTGGTGTCGCTGGCATTCGTTGCGGGTTGCGGCGGCAACAAGGCGACCAAGCCCGATGCGGAGCCGGGTCCGGGGCCGACGGCAGGGATGGACCAAGGCGCGGGCGCACAAACGACCGGACGGGATCTGCACCCGGGTGCAGGAGCGACTGCACAGCCGGCGTCCACGGCTGGCGGCGCCGGGCAGGTCGATGAATTCGATAATCCGGCCAGCCTGTTGAGCAGGAATATCGTCCATTTCGATTACAACAGCGCCCAGGTCAAGGAAATCGACGTGGTCAACGCCCATGGCGCCTATCTGGCGGCACATCCCGGCGCGCATGTGCGTCTCGAAGGGCATGCGGATGAACGGGGCTCACGCGAATTCAATGTGGCGCTGTCGGAACGTCGGGCTCAGTCGGTCAAGCAGTTGATGATGTTCCAGGGCGCCCGGGCCAACCAGTTCGATATCGTGGCCTACGGTGAGGAACGGCCGCTCAAGTTTGGTCACAACGAGGCTGCCTGGGCTGCCAACCGCCGGGTGGAAATCATTTATGAATCCAAGTAAGCCCATCGGCCGTCCGCTGCTGCTGGCAGCATTGTGTACCGGCCTGTTGCTGGCGCACACCCCGGTGCATGCCCGCATGAACAAGACGGAAACCCAGATGTTCCAGCAAACGGTCGCGGATTTGCAGGATGCCCGGGCGCGTATCGAACGGCTGGAGCAGTTGTTCCGCTCCAGCAACATCCAGCAGATGTACTTGCAAATGCAGGATCTCGAAAATGAGAATCGCCGTCTGCGGGGTGAGCTGGAAAGTCTGTTGCACCG
>CAZTJP010000171.1:0-4926 GCA_964613895.1 uncultured Thiotrichales bacterium
TGCACGTCAAAAAAGCCGATGAGTCCTACAGCCTGGGACCGGCGTCACGCAAAGGGTATCTCAATATTCACCGGCTGGTGAGCATCGCCCTGCAATCCGGCTGCGACGCTCTGCATCCCGGCTACGGTTTTCTGTCGGAGAACCCGGCGCTGGCGCGCGTCTGCAAGGCAGCTGGTATTCGGTTCATCGGGCCGGATGCGGAAGTCATCGAAAAAATGGGCGACAAGATTGCCGCTCGCCGGGCCATGATCGAAGCCGGCGTACCGGTCACGCCCGGCAGCGAAGACAGCCTCGAGAGCCTCGATCAGGCGCTGCGCCTCGCCCGTGAGATTGGCTATCCGGTGATGCTCAAGGCGACCAATGGCGGCGGTGGACGGGGCATCCGGCGCTGCGCCAATGCCAGCCAACTGCGGCGGCATTACCCCCGGGTGATATCGGAGGCGGAAAAAGCCTTTGGCTCCGCCGCGGTGTTCATCGAAAAATGTATCGACAACCCGCGTCATATCGAAGTCCAGATACTGGCCGATCAGCACGGTAATGTGGTGCACCTGTTCGAACGCGATTGTTCGATTCAGCGGCGCCACCAAAAACTGCTGGAGATCGCGCCCTCACCCCAGTTGACGGATGCACAACGCCATCGAATCGGCAAACTTGCGGTGCGCGCCGCCCGCGCGGTGGGCTACCGTAATGCTGGCACCGTGGAATTTCTCCTCGACGAGCACGATAACTTCTATTTCATGGAGATGAATACCCGGTTGCAGGTCGAACATCCCGTCACCGAAATGATCACCGGGGTCGATCTGGTGCAGGCGCAGATTCAGGTCGCGGCGGGGCAACCACTGCCCTGCCGGCAGTCGGACATCATCCGGCGCGGCTATGCGATCGAATTCCGCATCAATGCTGAAGATCCCAAGAACGATTTCCTGCCCAATTTCGGCAAGATCACTCGTTACTACGCCGCTGGCGGCCCGGGTGTGCGCACCGATGGCGCCATCTATACCGGCTATGTCATTCCACCCTATTTCGATTCGATGTGCGCCAAGCTGATCGTCTGGGCACAGGACTGGCCTTCGGTTCTGGCGCGCGGCCGGCGGGCCCTGAAGGACATCGGGGTATTTGGCGTCAAGACCACCCTGCCCTATCATCTGGCGATACTCGAGCATGAAGACTTTCGCCGCGGACGGTTCGACACCGGCTTCGTCGAGTCGCATCCGGAACTGACCCATTACGCCACGCAACCGCAGAACGCGCACATCGCTGCGGCCGTGGCAGCCGCCTATGCGGTGGCACGGGGGCTGTAGTGAGCGATACGGGATTCAAAACATGGCGGCCGTGAACGTTACCGATGTCACCCTGCGTGATGCGCATCAATGCCTGATCGCGACCCGCATGCGTACCGAAGACATGTTGCCGGCCTGTCCCGAGCTGGACAAGATCGGCTTCTGGTCACTCGAAGTCTGGGGCGGCGCCACTTTCGACGCCTGCATCCGTTATCTGAAGGAGGATCCCTGGGAACGGCTGCGGCAACTGCGCCAGGCGCTGCCGAATACCCGTCTGCAAATGCTGCTGCGCGGACAGAACCTGCTTGGTTACCGTCATTATGCCGACGACGTGGTGCGAGCCTTCGTCGAACGCGCCGCCGCCAACGGCATCGATGTTTTCCGGATTTTCGACGCGCTGAACGATGTGCGCAATCTGGAGACCTCGATCGCGGCGGTCAAGGCTGCCGGCAAGCATGCCCAGGGTGCGATCAGTTACACCATCAGTCCGGTGCATACCGATGAACAGTTCGTCGAGATGGCCGTCGCCATGGAAGCCATGGGCTGCGACAGCATCGCCATCAAGGATATGGCCGGACTGCTGACGCCGCAGGCGGCCGAAAGACTGGTCAAGGCCCTGGCCACGGCGCTGAAGGTTCCGTTGCAACTCCATTCACATGCCACCTCCGGGCTGTCCGAGCTGTGCCATCTGCGTGCCGTGGAGAACGGCTGCCAGACCATCGACACCGCACTCTCCAGTTGGGCTGGCGGCGCCAGTCATCCACCGACCGAGAGCATGGTCGCGGCCTTTCGCGGCACCCGCTGGGAAACCGGCCTCGACCTGAAGGCGTTGCAATCGGTATCGGAATACTTTCGCCAGGTACGCAAGAAGTACCATCAGTTCGAGAGCGAGCATACCGGCGTCGATACCCGGGTCATCATCAATCAGGTGCCCGGCGGCATGATTTCCAACATGGTCAACCAGTTGCGCGAACAGAACGCCGAGGAACGCCTGCCCGAAGTGCTGGCGGAGATTCCGCGGGTGCGGCAGGATCTCGGCTATCCGCCGCTGGTGACACCGACATCGCAGATCGTCGGCACCCAGGCGGTCATGAACATACTGACCGGCGAGCGTTACAAGGTCGTCACCAACGAAGTCAAACTCTACCTCAAGGGGCTTTACGGTCGTGCACCAGGCCCGATCGATAGCGATCTGCGTCAGCAGGCGATCGGTAATGAGCCGCTGGTCGAAGGTCGCCCGGCCGATCTGTTGGATGATGAAATGGATCGCCTGCGCGAAGAAATCGGAGATTTGGCAAAGTCGGAAGAAGACGTGCTCACCTATGCGATGTTTCCGGATGTGGGCCGCAGCTATCTGCAGCAGCGCGAGGACGGCACACTACAACCCGAAGCACTGGAATCGCCCGATGAATGCGACAGCCACGGCACCAATCTGGTGCCCGAAACACTGAAAGCCACCATCCATGGCGAAACCTTCCATATCCGCATCGCCGGTGCCGGGCATGTGCGTAACGGCCAACGGCCCGTCTATGTCACCGTCGATGGCGTTCCGGAAGAAATCCAGCTCGAAGTGCTGTCGGAATTCGAACAATCGGGCAGCGCGCCGGCCAGCGATCAGGTACAGACGCGCAGCCGTCTGCCCCGCGCCAGCGGTCCGGGCGATGTCGCCAGTTCGATTCCCTGCACCGTGGTCGAGGTACGAGTCAAACCGGGCGACAAGGTTCGGGCGGGTGATGCAGTAGTCATCACCGAGGCGATGAAAATGGAAACCGAGATCCAGGCGCCGCTGTCCGGCACCGTCACCAACGTATACGTCGGCAAGGGCGAGCTGGTCAATCCCGACGATACGCTGCTGAGCATCGAACCGGAGCGATCATGATCACCACGCCACTGGTACTGGCCAGTACTTCACCTTTCCGCGCCGAACTGCTGGCGCGCCTGCAACTGCCATTCGATACATTCGCGCCCGAAGTGGATGAAACACCACAACCCCGGGAAACACCCGCCGACATGGTGCGCCGTCTGTCGATACTGAAGGCGGAAGCGGCGCGCGCGGATTTCCCGCAGCACCTGGTGATCGGCTCCGACCAGTGCGCAGTATTCGACGGCGCCATCATCGGCAAGCCGGGTAACCACCCAAATGCCGTGGCGCAGCTCAGCCGATTCTCGGGGAGTCGAGTCACCTTTCTGACCGGATTGTGTCTGCTCAACACCGCCACCGGTCAGCAGCAAGTGAGTGTCGAACCATTCGATGTGCACTTTCGCCAATTGTCATCACGGCAGATCGACAACTACCTCCGTGCCGAACAGCCCTATGCATGTGCGGGCAGCTTCAAATCCGAAGGGCTGGGCATCACCCTGTTCGAGAAATTAGAGGGTGAAGACCCCAACAGTCTGATTGGACTGCCATTGATCCGGCTGGTTGGTTTTCTCGCCAACGAGGGCATCATATTGCCGTTATAAGAACGCTCCCGACAATCGCATGGGTTGTAATCTCTGTTCACCGCGTCGATGCGTATCGGCTTGCTGTTTTCAATCAATGTACTATATTCCGTGAGAGTCGATGTTCGCAGCGACTATAACAGTTGATCAACACAGAGGAGACGCACCATGCACGCCAGACACGATGAATTTGTCGGTCATGTAAAAAAATATGTCGATAACGTCAATGAGGATGCGGTGGCCGGCATTATCAAGCACCTGGGTATTGCCATCGGTAACAAGGATGCGGAACGTGTTTCCTGTTCCGAGAAAAAGGAGTTGGATCGTATCCGTGATGGCTTCATGAAAAAGAAACTGGCGCTGACCGACAGCAACGCCGACCTGGAAGCAGCCATCCAGGAGGTCTGCGACAAAATGGGGCGCAGCAATCCGCACAAGTCACGGGTCGCCTTTTACTATCTACTGGCGGAAAAATACGGCATGCTGGATAAATTCGCCTGATTCACTGCCGGCATGTCCGCACGCTTTGCAGACATGCTGGCAGGCACCACACTGATGATCATGTAACCACCCTGATCTCTCCGATTGCGCCGATGCGCAACCATCGCCTGCCGCTGGATAATTATTACAATCATTCAATTTTGGTAGTGCTACGATGCGTGGGTATCCACCACAAGGAGAACGGAAACATGTTTTCAGAATTCAAGAAATTTCTGTTGAACGGTAACGTTGTCGATATGGCCATCGGCTTCATTTTCGGTGGCGCATTTGCAACTGTCGTCAAATCCGTCGTCGACAATGTCATCATGCCACCGCTGGGGCTATTACTCGGCAACGTGGATTTCTCCCAGCTTTTCATCCCGCTGGATGGCAAGACCTACGCCTCGCTGGAGGCCATCAACAAGGCGGGCGCCCCCGCAATCAAGTATGGTCAGTTCATCAATGACGTGATTGCATTCGTCATTCTCGGCTTTGTCATTTTCATGTTCGTTCGAACCTACAACAAAATGAAAGCGGAGCCCGAAGCGGCGCCCGACAGCAAAAACTGTCCGACCTGTGCAATGGAAATCCCCGTCGCGGCAAAGAAATGCCCCTATTGTGGCGAGCAACCTGTGTGAACGCAGAGGCTACAGATCATAGCCCCTTTCCTCGTGCGAATCGATGTCCAGCCCTCTCGACTCACCGGCGGCATCGATTCGCAAAC
>CAZTJP010000172.1:0-4893 GCA_964613895.1 uncultured Thiotrichales bacterium
GGATGTCGGTTCAGTCGCGTTCGAAGACGGTGGCGATGCCTTGGCCCATGCCGATACACATGGTCGCCAGGCCGAGGCGGGCATTGCGGGCTTTCATCAGGTGCAGCAGGGTGCCGGAGATGCGGGCGCCGGAGCAACCCAGCGGGTGACCCAGGGCGATCGCGCCGCCGTTCAGATTGACCTTCTCGTCCATCACGTCGAGCAGATTGAGGCCCTTGAGCACCGCCAGCGATTGCGCCGCGAAGGCTTCGTTGAGTTCGATCAGGTCGATATCGTCAATCTCCAGACCTGCGCGCTGCAACGCCCGGCCGGTGGCCGGCACCGGCCCGTATCCCATGATCGACGGATCACAGCCGGAAACCCCCATCGACCGAATCCGCGCCAGTGGCTCCATGCCGAGTGCGCGGGCGCGTTCCTCCGACATCACCAGCAGCGCCGCAGCACCGTCCGACAAGGCCGATGACGTGCCTGCGGTGACCGTGCCGTTGACCGGATCGAAAACCGGCCGCAGGCTGGCCATCTGCTCCAGCGTCGTATCCGGCCGAATCACCTCATCGACCTCGCAACGCACCAGCGCGCCCGCGGCATCATGCCCCTCGATGGGCACGATCTCGGCCGCGAAACGCCCTTCCTGCGTCGCCTGCCAGGCACGCTGATGGGAGCGCAGCCCAAAGGCGTCCTGATCCTCGCGGCTGATATGATGGATGCGCGCCAGCATCTCTGCCGTCAGCCCCATGATGCCACTGGCGCGCGCGGTGTGCCGCGCCAGCGCCGGACTGAAATCGACGCCGTGATCCATCGGTACATGCCCCATATGCTCGACGCCGCCGATCAGATAGACCTCGCCATAGCCCGCCATGATCGCCTGCGCCGCACTGTGCAACGCCTGCATCGACGAACCACACAACCGGTTGACCGTCTGCGCCGGCACATGATGCGGAATGCGGGTCTGCAACATCGCATTGCGGGCGATATTGAAGCCCTGTTCCAACGTCTGTTGCACACAACCCCAGATGACATCGTCTATCTCGCCCGGATCGAGCGCCGGATTGCGCGCCAGCAGCGCTTCCATCAGGCTCGCCGAGAGCGCATCGGCCCGTACATGGCGAAACATGCCGCCTTTGGAGCGTCCCATCGCGGTCCGTACCGCATCGACTACGACCACCTGTTTCATGCCTCACCTCCTTTGCGGCTCGCCGCCGGATAGAATCGCTCGCCTGCCTTCGCCATCGCCCGCATGCGCGCCGTGGGCTGATAGGCCTTGCCGAGATGCGCGTAGTTCTCTGCCCGTTCGACCAGTTTCGCCAGGCCGATCGAATCGGCATATTTCAGCGCGCCACCGCGAAACGGCGGAAAACCCAACCCCAGAATCAGCCCCATATCCGCCTCGGATGGCGAAGCGACGATGCCATCCTCCAGACAACGGACCACCTCGATGATCATCGGCAGCATCATCCGCTCGACGATTTCCTCATTGGCGAATGCCTTGGGCTCGGCGCAAACCGGCTTCAGCAACGCCTCGACAGTGTCATCGAAAACCTTCTTCGGTTTGCCCTTGCGGTCGGTTTCATAGCGGTAGAATCCGGCATTGTTCTTCTGCCCGTAACGTTCCGCCTTGTAGAGCGCCTCCAGCGGCGACTCGAAATCGTTCGCCATGCGGTCGGGGAACCCTTGCGCCATCACCGCAGCGGCATGGTACGCGGTATCCAGCCCGACCACGTCGAGCAGCCAGGCCGGCCCCATCGGCCAGCCGAAGCCCTCCATCACGCGATCGACCTGACGAAAGTCGGCGCCGTCGCGCAACAGCAGGTTGAAGCCACGAAAATACGGAAACAGCACCCGGTTGACGTAGAAACCCGGGCAGTCATTGACCACGATCGGCGACTTGCCCAGCGCCAGCGCCAGCGCCACCACCGCCGCCACCGTCTCGTCCGAGGTCTTGGCGCCGCGGATCACTTCCACCAGCGGCATGCGATACACCGGATTGAAGAAATGCATGCCGCAGAAGCGCTCCGGCCGGGCCAGGTTGCGGGCCAGATAATCGATCGAAATGGTCGAGGTATTGCTGGTCAACACCGCCTGTTCATCCAGCTGCGCCTCGATCTCCCGCAGCACGCTGTCCTTGACCTTGGGATTCTCCACCACTGCCTCGATCACCACGCTGGCGTCGGCCACATCCGCATCGTGCAGCGTCGGCGTGATCCGGGCCAGCGCCCGCGCCATGCCTTCGACATCGATCCTGCCGCGCTCGATCTGCTTGCTGAACAGCCGGGCGGCCTCATCCATGCCATGCGTCAACGCCGCCTCGCGGATGTCCTTCATCGCCACCGCAATCCCCTTGCTGGCGGCCTGATAGGCGATGCCGCCGCCCATGATGCCAGCGCCGAGCACGCCGATGCGCTGGGCCGCCGTGGCTGCGCTGGCCATCGTGCGCGCCTTTTTCTTGACCCATTGATCGTTGAGAAAGACGGTGACCAGGTTTTCCGCCACCGGCGTGTGCGCCACCTCGAGAAAGCCGGCGCGTTCGACATCCAGCGCCTCGTCGCGATCCATCGCCGCCGCCTGCTCGATCACATCCACCGCCTTGAACGGCGCGGGATAATGCTTGCCCGCCTTGCCGAAGATCACCGCGCGGGCAGTCTCGAAGGCCATCTTCGCTTCCACCGGCGCCAACAGCAGCGGCCCCTGCTTGCGGCGGCGATGCGCCTGCCAGTCGAGCCGGCCGTCGATGGCTTGATGCAGCATCTTCAGCGCTGTCTCGCGCAGCGCCTCGGGCGCACATACCGCATCCACCGCGCCCACCTTCAACGCCGCCTGCGCATTCGAAGGTTCACCGCCCGCAATCCATTCGATGGCATTGTCCGCACCAATCAACCGTGGCAGGCGCGTGGTCCCACCGAAGCCGGGAATGATGCCCAGTTTGGTCTCCGGCAGTGCCAGCCGGGCATCCGTCGCCGCCAGCCGCAGATCGCAGGCCAGACACAGCTCCATGCCGCCACCGAAAGCGACGCCGTTGACCGCCGCCAGCGTCGGTACCGGCAAATCCTCGATGGCATTGAAGATTCCGTTGGCCTCGCGTAGCCACTGATCGAGTGTCTCAGCCGGCATCGCCAGCAATACCGGAAACTCGGTCACATCGGCGCCGACGATGAACCCGGACTTGCCGCTACGGAACAGCACGCCGCGCAGTTCCGGCTGGCCTTTCAGCACGTCCACCACCTCGCGCAACGCCTGCAGGGTTTCCCGGTCCAGCTTGTTGACCGAGCCGGGCGCGTCGAACACTACCTCGGCGATGCCCGGCTCGCGCCAGTCACAATGAATGGTCTTGCCCTGGTAGATCATTGGTTGTTCTCCTGTTCGATGGCGCCTCGAATTTAAGACCGCCTACCCTTTGTTTAGTTGCCTGCGGGCGATAAGGCAACCTGAACCACCGTCACAGATAGGGTGTAAACAACCACCAGATCGCATACCACAGCCGCATTGCCAGCGGCTCATTACGCAATGCATCCGCCCGGACTTCGTGCCCATCACGCTGCAACTGCTCAATATGCTGCTCCAGTTGCCTGCCCAGCGAACGGCTATAGACCTCCAACACCAACTCGAAATTGAGCCGCAGGCTGCGAATATCCATATTGGCTGAACCGACGATGCAGTAATAACCGTCGATGACCAACAGCTTGCTGTGATCGAAAGGCGGCGCCTGCCAGAAGACACGCACACCGCAATCCAGCAGGCCCGGCAGTATCTTCCGCGTCGCCCAGTCCACATAGCGGAGATTGCTCTTTTCCGGCAGCAGCAGTGTCACCTCGACACCACGCAAGGCGGCGGCCTGCAAAGCCGCGGACAACTCTGGCGGCGGCAGAAAATAAGGCGTGACGATCAGGATGCGCTGGCTCGCCATGCTGAACGCGCCCACCAACAGGTTGACCAGTGTATAGATATGCACGCCCGGCCCATCGACCACCGGCCGGCATTTCATCGAACCAGTCTCAATCTGCGGAAACAGACGCGCCGGTAACTTTTCTCCAGTCATGAACAGCCAGTCCTCGGCAAAGACCTCTTCCAGATGTGCCAGCACCGGGCCGCTGACCTCGAACATCACATCCCGGGTGGCATGACGGTCGAGCGCCTGATCACCGATCAGATGACAGGCACGAATATTCATGCCGCCGGTGAAACCCCGTTCACCATCCACCAGCAACAGCTTGCGGTGATTGCGCAAATTGATCTGCAATTGCGGTGGAAAAAGTCGAGGCGGCAGAAATGAAACGACCTGGACACCCCCCTTGCGCAAGCGGCGGCGGGTTCGGTCGAAGCTATACCAGGCGCCCACGCCATCGAGCAGCACATAGACCTCCACGCCACGCCCTGCGGCCTCGATCAACGCCTCGATGAAAGCCTCGCCCGGCCCGCGATGCTCGAAGATATAGACGACCAGATAGATCCATTCGCGTGCCTGTCGTACCGCATCGACCATCACCGGATAAGCCCGGTCGCCATTGACCAGCGGCGTCACCTGGTTGCCATCCAGCAACGGCAACCCGGTCACCGCCGCACCCAGCCGAATCTGCGCCGGTTCCAGCAAGGCTTCGCGCGCCGCCAGCGGCACCGGTTCCGGCGGCGTCACCAGACTCGACTGATTGGCCTGCCCCATCCGCCGGATGCGCCGCCAGGCACGGTTGACGCCAAACATCACATACAGCAGCGGGCCGAGAAACGGCAACAACACGCAGATCAGAATCCACAACAGCGCCGCGCGCGGATCGCGCTTGTGCAACAAGGCATGGCCGGACGCCAGCAGGGTCAACACCCCCGCCAGCGGCGTCAGAAACCACAATGAGAATTGCCAGGCCGAAAACATGCCTAGCCACCGAATGCCATCGTATCGCTCCT
>CAZTJP010000173.1:0-4880 GCA_964613895.1 uncultured Thiotrichales bacterium
CCGTTGCCGATCAAATCCGCCCGCCCCATTCTTCTCAATGCCTCGCGCAGCAACGGCCAGTTGTCCGGATCGTGGTAACGAAGAAAGGCCTTGTGGAGCTTTCGCTGTCTGCCATTTTTGACGGTGTGGACTTCTTCGGAATCACGCGTGACTTTCTTCAGCGGGTTCTTGCCACTGTGATACATGGCCGAAGCCAGCGCCATCGGAGTCGGCAAAAAGGCTTGCACCTGATCGGGCCGGAACTTGTTGCGCTTGAGCCACAAGGCCAGATTGAGCATATCCTCGTCGGTCGATCCCGGATGCGCGGAAATGAAATAGGGAATGAGATACTGCTCCTTCCCCGCCGCTTTCGAATAACGATCGAATAATTTCTTGAAACGATGATAGGTACCAATGCCGGGCTTCATCATTTTCGACAGCGTATTCTGCTCGGTATGCTCCGGCGCGATTTTCAGATAACCGCCCACATGATGCGTCACCAGCTCGCGGATATACTCCGGGTCCTCCACCGCCAGGTCGTAACGCACACCGGAAGCGATGAACACACGTTTGATGCCCGGCACCTTGCGCGCGCGGCGATACAGATCGATCAGGGGACGGTGACTGGTCTTGAGATTTTTGCAGATACCCGGATACACGCAGGACAACCGGCGGCATGCAGATTCGATCTCGGGCGACTTGCAATGCAAGCGGTACATATTCGCCGTCGGTCCACCCAAGTCGGAAATATTGCCGGTGAAACCCTCGGTGGTATCACGAATCGCCTCGATCTCCCGGATCACCGAATCCTCCGAACGGCTCTGGATGATCCGTCCTTCATGCTCGGTGATCGAACAAAACGTACAGCCGCCGAAACAACCCCGCATGATATTGACCGAAAAACGGATCATCTCCCAGGCCGGAATTCTGGCATCCCCATAAGCCGGATGTGGCCGACGTGCATAAGGCAGATCGAACACCCCATCCATCTCCTCGGTCGTCAAAGGAATCGGCGGCGGATTCAGCCAGACATCGCGCTTGCCATGCCGCTGGATCAAGGCCCGGGCATTACCCGGATTGGTCTCCAGATGAAAAATCCGGGATGTATGGGCATACAGTACCCGATCATTCAGCACCTGATCGTAAGACGGCAGACGGATCACCGTCTTCTCCCGATCCAGTTTGGCCCGATGCTGATAGAACGGAATCACCTGCGCCGCGCCACGGTTCACATCCTCCGGCTCCGGTGACTTGCCGTCACACGACATCGGCGCCGCATAGGGATCAGGATGCGCCTCCACCGGCCCCGGCGTATCGACCGAAGTCGAATCGAGCACCGTCCAGCCTTCCGGAATTCCCTGGCGCATGAATGCCGTTCCACGAATATCGGTGATCGAGCCAATCTTCTCCCCGGCCGCCAAACGGTGGGCCAACTCAACGATGGCGCGCTCCGCATTGCCGAACAACAGCATATCCGCTTTCGAATCCGGCAAAATGGAACGGCGCACCTTCTCCGACCAGTAATCATACTGGGCAATCCGCCGCAAACTCGCCTCGATACCGCCAATCACAACCGGAACGCCCTTGAACGCCTCCCGGGCGCGCTGCGCATACACCACCGCGGCACGATCCGGACGCTTGCCCGCCTCACCGCCGGGCGTATAGGCATCATTGGAACGAATCCGGCGATCCGACGTGTAATGATTGACCATCGAATCCATATTGCCGGCCGTCACCCCGAAAAACAGCTTCGGCCTGCCCAGCCTGCGAAAATCCTCTGCACTGCGCCAGTCCGGCTGACTGATGATCCCCACCCGAAACCCCTGCGCTTCGAGCAACCGGCCAATGATCGCCATGCCGAAGCTGGGATGATCGATATAGGCATCCCCGGTCACGATAATGACATCGCAAGCATCCCAGCCCAGCTCATACATCTCCTCCCGCGACATCGGCAACAACGGCGCTGGACCCAACTTGTGCGCCCAGAACTTGCGGTACGAGAAAATATTCCTTGCCGGACGGCTCACGACATCATTCGCGACAGCGGGCATATCGGGCAATCACAGATCGCTGTGCGAACCGTCGCAGAACGGCGGATTTTTCGTATGCTTGCAGCCGCAAAGCCCATACTTCTTCGCCTCATCGACAGTGAACGCCAGTGGCTCGATCTCGGTCCCCGCATGGGAACCATCGCAAAACGGCTGATCCTTCGAACGCCCGCAAGCACACCAGTAGTAGGTCTTGCCTGGCTCCAGTTCGACAACGAAAGGTTTCTTCTGAGCAACAACAGGATTGGATCGGTGTGGCATATTGGTCTCCTTGCAGTCATCACAATCCGATGGCAACGCCATCGAACGACCAAGTATAGCGCGGCGCGGCCCGACTTCCGGCAAGCACCCACAACGCACCCGCCAATCCTGGACAAAACGCAATAACGCAAGCCTGACCCCCCACGTTCGTGGCCAAGCGGGCAGCAGCTTGTCGGACAGATGACATTGATCAATTGTCAGCACCGGGGGTATGTTGTAATAGACGGACATCAATTGCTGCTGTACAGGAGAAACACATGACCAAGCTGACCAAGACCATCCTGGCCACCCTGCTTTTCGCGGCAGGGGCCGGCACTGCCGCCGCCGATTGGTGGGGGGGCAACGACGGCTATTACGACGACAACGACTGGCCCGAATGGACCCCCATGTACTGGGCCGAGGAAATGTTCGACGACGACGATGACGACTACTGGCGCTGGGGCGGCCCTTGGGGCGGACCTCGTCCATGGGGCGGCCCCTGGGGTGGTTACTACGGCTACCGTCCACCCGTCTACGGCTATCCGCAGTACAACTATGGCTACGGATACCGGCCGGGCTACAACTACGGCTACGGGTATCGGCCTGGCTACAACTACGGGGGCGCCTATCGCTATCCTGGCTACCGCTATCCGGCCACGACCACAACACCGGCCACACCAGCCAAGCCAAAAGCCAACGTCAAGCCCAAAACACAAACCACAACGCCATCGGCCAAATAGACACGCCGGGCATCGATACGGCGGGCATCATGCCCGCCGTTCATCCACACTACCGACATACCACCGTGGCCGCTGACGAATTCGCACTCTGTATCGAAGACAGGCTGGCAAGGTACAGCTTTCCCGACAACCACCCCTTCGGCTCGAAACGCCTGTTCGCCTTCCGCGAAAAACTGCAGACGACCGTCCCCGAGACAGACTACGCCCGCATGAACTGCGTCGATACCGCTGAAGCCTACCTGCCCCTGTTCCACCAACCACAATACCTCGACTGGGTCAGAAAAAAATCCATACAAGGCGTCGGCTTCCTCGATGCCGCCGACACCCCTGCCTTTCCCGGCGTCTACGAAGCCGCCAGTCGCGTCGTCGGCACCGTCGTCAACAGCGCCAACCAAATCCTCGATGGGCACATCAAACGCGCTTTCATCCCCATCGGCGGACTCCACCATGCCCGCCGCGGCGCTGCCTCCGGATTCTGCGTCTTCAACGACTGTGGCGTCGCCATCGAACACCTGCGCGCCAATCATGGCATCCGCCGTATCGCCTATATCGACATCGACGCCCATCACGGCGACGGTGTCTTCTACGAATTCGAACATGACCCCGACCTGCTGATCGTCGATTTTCACGAAGACGGCCACTTTCTCTATCCCGGCACCGGACATGCCGACGAAACCGGCAAGGGCGCTGCCATCGGCACGAAAATGAACATCCCCCTGCCGATGAATGCGGACGACGAAGAATTCATGGAACTGTGGCCGGTCGCCGAACGCTTCATCGACGATTTCAAACCCGAATTCATCCTGCTGCAGGTCGGCGCCGACAGCATGGCGGGTGACCCGGTCACCGACATGGCCTGGAGCACGACGCCCTATGCGCATACCACCGAACGCCTGCGACAACTGGCGGAAACCCACTGCCAGGGCCGCATGCTCGTCATGGGTGGCGGCGGCTACAACCTCGACAACGTTGCCAATGCCTGGACCGAAGTCGTGAAACGCCTGCTGTGAGCAATCACCATGAACCCGGTTGACTGCCCGACCGCTACCATTCATTGTTACTGACATATGAAGAAGGTGCTCGAACTGGAATATGAGTTTCTCATCAAACCGGACATCAACCCGGAACTGAGCCACTATGTGCTCGAGTTTTCCGGGCGTGCTACCTGCTGGGATGATGAAGCCGGTGAAGACCGCGACGTCGCCAAAATGCGGGGGCACCGCATCGACCTCGCGCTCGCACGACACGATGGCGTCGACATCGACGAACTGTTCGAATCCCTTTACCCGGACATTCTCGAATTCGAAGCCACCACATTCCGTGACAGCACCTGCTGGTTGACCGAACCCGATCCCAGCGGCCACCCGGTCGAATGCGCCTGCCTGGTTTATATCGACGAACTGGTGGTGGCCGAAGACTACCGCAGCAACGGTATTGGTACCGGCATGATGAAACGCATGACCGAAGTCATCGACCTGGAAGACTGCCTGGTGGGACTCAAGGCTTTCCCCATCTCCAGCGAATACGGCCGCAAACGCTCAACCGAAGAACTGCAACGGCTGCGTGCCTTCTATCACCGGCTTGGCTTCGTCCATGCGGGCAAGCACTTTTTCGAGAAAGATGGCAATAAGTGCTACGCGCCCCAAAAACGAAAAAACACACCTCGCTCCAAACGCGCCTGAGCAACGACAACCATCAGGGTTGACTTCCCCATTTTTGCCCCTATTATTAGCACTCACTCGGATCGAGTGCTAGCAATCGGACTCGAAGATCTCACTAACCTACTGATTTTATTATCGAAGGAGAGCCTAAATGAATATCCGTCCTTTACATGACCGCGTGCTGATCAAGCGCGTCGAAGAAGAACGCATGA
>CAZTJP010000174.1:0-4877 GCA_964613895.1 uncultured Thiotrichales bacterium
CAGCCGTTGAGGGAGAAGCAGGATTCTGTAATAGTCTTTAGCCCCGTTCATACACAGGCTTTCGAGATCATCTGCACCCTATGAGCACATCGAGCACGGATAAGAATTGTTATTTCTGCAAAGTCGTCAAAGGCGAGACCGACCCGCTGGTATTCGAAAACCGGTCATTCATCGGCATCTTTGACACCAACCCCGTCAACCCCGGCCACGCACTGATCATTCCCAAACGGCATGTCGCCTCGATATTCGAACTCAATGCCGCCGAACATGAAGACTACTTCGACGCACTCTATGGCGTTAAACAAGTGGTGGAAACAACCGACATGAAAACCCTCTACGAGGAAATGCTGACCAGAGACTACCTCCGGGAACGCCCCACCGACCACATCGAGACCGTACTTACCCTGCCGTTCATCAACGCCCGGCCCGACGCCTATACCATCGGAAACAACGACGGACGAGAAGCCGGCCGCAGCATCGACCACCTGCATGTCATCCTACTGCCCCGCTACAAAGGCGATGTCGAAACCCCCAAAGGCGGCATCCGCAACGTCATCCCGGCGCGTGCACAGTATCAGAGGCAATGAACCCGTTGCCAACCCGATCAACAATCGGAACGCTTGACCGAGAAAATATTCCTCAACTGCTCGATCCGGGTGATCAACGCCGTCAGTTGATCGTAATCCTCGACTGACGCACAGATCCGCATCTTCACCTGTCCAGACTGGGGATTGGTCACCGTCTCCACCCGGCTCACATTCGACTTCAAATTCGCAAACACCTGCGTCACATCGCTGAGCAAGCCAGTGCGGTCATAGGCAATGATCTCCAGCCATACCGGGAAACGAGCATCCGCCTGCCCCCAATCCACCTCGACCAGGCGATCCAGCCGTTCGACCGGCAAAGCCCGCATATTGGCGCAGTCACGGCGATGGATCGTCACACCCTTGCCCTGCGTGATATATCCCACCACATCGTCACCCGGCACCGGCTGACAACATTTGCCAATTCGTGTCAGCAGATTTCGTACTCCGAGCACCGACGCCTCCGTCGCGCGCCGGGCCGGCGGCACTGACGCTTCAGACCGTTTCTCCGACACCTCAGAGCGTGCACGGAACGCTGCCTCCAGCTGACTGGTACGAATATCGCCACGACCGATCGCCACATAGAGCGACTCCTCGCTCTCATGCCGGAAATGCCGCATCAACGCCTCGACCGACTGTGGCCGTGCCCCAAAACGTCGCGCCATTTGTTCGACCATCCGCTGACCGGCTTCCAGATTCGCCTCGCGATCCTGTGCATGAAACCAGTGCCGAACCTTGGCTCGGGCACTCGACGACGCCAGGAAACCCAGGGATGGATTCATCCAGTCCCGACTCGGCCGTGGCTCGCTTCCGGTCAGAATCTCCACCGTCTGACCGTTTTCCAGCGGCGTGGTCAACGGCGCAATCCGTCCGTCGATCTTGGCGCCCCGGCAGCGGTGCCCCACCTGCGTATGGATGTGGTAGGCAAAATCCAGCGGCGTCGCGCCCCTGACCAGATCGATGACATCTCCCGCCGGCGTCAATACATAGACCCGATCCGGAAATGCGGTCGATTTGAAATCTGCCAGCAGCTCCGCATCGCCACTGCTCTCGTCGATCAGACGCCGCAACGACAGGATGACCTCATTGAGCGTATCGTCGCCGCCACCTTCCTTGTAACGCCAGTGGGCCGCCACACCGTGCTCGGCAAACTCATGCATCTCGGCCGTGCGGATCTGGATTTCCACCGGCTTGTCCTGCGGGCCGATGATGACCGTGTGCAGTGACTGATAGCCGTTCGGCTTGGGGTTGGCGATATAGTCGTCGAATTCCTTGGGAATGGTGCGCCAATGGGTGTGGATGATGCCCAGCACGGTGTAACAATCGCGCACCGAATCGACGATCACCCGCACGGCATGGATATCGAACAACTCATCGAGCCCGATGCCCTTGCGCCGCAGCTTGCGCCAGATACTATAGATATGTTTCGGTCGGCCGCTGACCTTGGCCTCGATCCCGGCCTCGGCCAGGAAACGCTTCAATGTCTCCCGAAAGGCATCGACATAGGCCTCGCGATCGACACGGCGCAACTCCAGCGCCTTGCCGATCTCCCGATATGACTGCGGATTCGAATACCGAAAGGCGAGATCCTCCATCTCCCACTTCAGCTCCGCCACGCCCAGCCGGTTGGCCAGCGGCGCAAAGACATCCAGCGTCTCACGGGCAATGCAGTGGCGCAGTTCATCCTGCTCGGCAGACAGCAACCGCAACCGAACCAGGCGGTAAGCCAGCTTGATCAACACCGCCCGAACGTCATCCACCAACGCCAGCACCAGGCGACGCAATCGCTCCGCCTGCTCCGGGTTGCCGGCATCATCAGGCTGCTGACAAGGACGGAAATTGTTCAGCAGGCGCACATTTTTCACCAACAAGGCCACCTGCGGGCCAAAGCGGGCCTCGATCTGCTCGCCGGTCAGCCGTGCCTGGCAACGGCGATCCGCCAGCAGGGCAGCAATCAGTGAATCTTCATCCACGCCCAGCGGCGCCAGCGTCTTCGCCACATCCAGGCCTTTCGGCAACGGCTCGTCGAGATCGCCGCAACCCTCGACCAGCGCCAGCGCCTGCTGGAAGCGCTCACTCTCGAGCTGTCGATGCGGCGAGGATGTCTCCGTTTTCACCATGGGTCACGAACTACCCGATTGTTTGCAGTTTGGCATACGCCCAGACCAGCCACTTGGAGCCCGCCTCGTTGAAACGCACCTCGACCCGCGCGTGGCTACCCTGCCCCTCGAAATTGGTGACCACGCCTTCGCCAAATTTGGCATGCACGACCCGGGCGCCGAGCTTGACCGGCAACTCATCCGCCTCGGCGCGGAACCGCCCGGCTGGCGGCTTGCTCATCAAGCGCCCGATCGAACGCGGTATGGATGCACGTACCTCCTGAATCAACGACGCCGGAATCTCACCGATGAACTGCGATGGCATATTGAAACGCGGCGAACCATATAACCGCCGCTGCTCGGCGCAGGTCAACACCAGTTGCTGCCGCGCCCGGGTAATACCGACATAGCACAGGCGGCGCTCCTCCTCGAGGCGCCCCGGCTCTTCGATCGACATCTGATGCGGGAACAGGCCATCCTCCATGCCGCAGAGGAAAACCAGCGGGAACTCCAGCCCCTTGGCGGCATGCAAGGTCATCAACTGAACGCAATCATCCCAGGCCGCGCCCTGCCCTTCGCCAGCCTCCAGCGCCGCATGCGCCAGAAACGCCTCGGCAATCGTCATCTCGCCGTGCTCATCGACATTGTAGTCGAAGCCCCGGGCCGCATTGACCAGCTCCTCCAGGTTCTCGATGCGTGACTGGCCCTTTTCGCCCTTTTCCTTGCCGAAATGCGCCATCAACCCCGAATGCTCGATCACATGCTCGACACACTCATGGAATGCCAGCTCGCGCGTTTCCTGTTCGAGACGGTCGATCAATGCCAGAAACCCGCGCACCGCACCCGTGGCGCGCGCCGCCAGACCGCCGTTCTCCACCAGCCCGACCGCTGCTTCGAACAGGCTTTGCCCGGCCTGATTGGCGGCCGCGCGAACCGTCTCCATGGTCTTCGCGCCAATGCCGCGCGCCGGCTGATTGACCACCCGCTCGAAACTCGCATCATCACGACGATTGAGCGTCAAACGCAAATACGCCAACGCATCCTTGATCTCGGCACGCTCGAAAAACCGCAACCCGCCATATACCCGATAAGGTATCTGGCGGGCGATGAATGTTTCCTCGAACACCCGCGACTGGGCATTGGAACGATACAGCACCGCAACATCACTGCGCGCGCCGCCGCTCTCCACCCACGCCGCGATCCGCTGCGCCACGAACCGCGCCTCATCCTCCTCATCACGCGCGGTGTACAGCTGAATTGGCTCCCCCTCGCCACCCTCGGTCCACAGATTCTTGCCCAAGCGGCCGTCATTGTGCGCAATCACCGCATTGGCCGCCGCCAGGATATTCCCCGTCGAACGATAATTCTGCTCCAGCCGCACCGTCTCCGCCTGCGGAAAATCGCGCGAAAACTGCTGGATATGCTCGATCCGCGCGCCCCGCCAGCCGTAGATCGACTGATCATCATCACCCACCGCGAACACCGGAATCTCCTCCCCCGCCAGCAACCGCAACCAACTGTATTGCAACGTATTGGTATCCTGGAACTCATCCACCAGCACATGCCGGAACCGCTCGCGGTAATGCGCCAGCAACGCCGGATTGTCACGCAACAACTCCAGCGCCCGCAGCAACAACTCCCCGAAATCCACCAACCCGCCACGCTCACAGGCCGACTCGTAAGCCGCGTAGATGCGTAACATCTGCCGCTCGAACGCATCACCCGAATCCTGCATGTGCCCCGGCCGGATTCCCTCATCCTTGCGGCCATTGATGAACCATTGCACCTGCTTCGCCGGCCAGCGCGCCTCATCCAGATCCAAACCACGCAGCACCCGCTTGATCAAACCCAACTGATCACCGCTGTCGAGAATCTGAAACTGCTGCGGCAACTTCGCCTCCTGCCAATGCATCCGCAACAACCGATGCGCCAGCCCGTGGAACGTCCCCACCCACATACCGGACACCGGAAACTGCAACAGCGACTCGATTCGCCCCCGCATCTCCGCCGCCGCCTTGTTGGTGAACGTCACCGCCAGAATACTGAATGGTGACACCCGCTCCACCTCGATCAGCCACGCGATTCGGTGCACCAGCACCCGCGTCTTGCCACTGCCGGCTCCCGCCAGCACCAATACCGGAATCGACGGCTTGCACACCGCCTCACGCTGCGCCTCGTTCAAAGGCTCGAGAAT
>CAZTJP010000175.1:0-4860 GCA_964613895.1 uncultured Thiotrichales bacterium
CAGAACGACCAACGACTGAATGTACGCAGCCTGGACAATGACCAGTTCCTGATCAGCGGAGTCAACCCGGTGGGTGGCAAGGTATCGGTCACCGTGCCTGAATCCTGAATCTCGACCGGAGCCCGAACCTTCGGCAACGGGTCTTCCGCCACCAACGCCCCGGCAGCTGCCGGGCGTTCGTCTCTACCAAATGGCGTCATTCCGGCACGGAGGCCGAAATCCAGTGCCAGGAGGAAGGCAACGACGACGAAGATTCACATCCCTGTCGCCCCGCGAACATGACCCGTTGTTTTTGCTTGGGTTTGATAGGAGTGCGAATCAGCCGCGTATTCACATGCATTCACCTGAGTACATGTATTCACGATACCTGTGAATGTTGTATCCTGTGGCACCGTTCACCAACAACGCGAGAGGACAAAATCCGTGGATGCCCAAGACAAGAACTTCATGACCAAATTCCTGTTGGTACTGGGAATATTGGTGATTTTCACTGTCGTTGTTTTTTTGCTGGCCCGGCTCCTGTCAACGATCAATACGAACAAACTCGAGACCAGTGATGCTTATCAGAAACAGCGCCTGGCCCAGATCAGCGAACGTTTGAAAAAAGTGGGAACTGTTGAAACATTCGACCCTTCCGCAACGCCCAAGGTTCGTTCCGGTAAGGAAATCTTCAGCAAGGTGTGCACCACCTGTCACACCCCGGGGGTCCTCAATGCACCCAAGGTGAGCGATGCCTC
Organism: uncultured Thiotrichales bacterium; assembly: GCA_964613895.1. Classification (GTDB taxonomy): domain Bacteria; phylum Pseudomonadota; class Gammaproteobacteria; order UWMA-0217; family UWMA-0217; genus HyVt-560. Next base: position 738 of record CAZTJP010000175.1, read on the forward strand.
GGCCTGGCAACCACGACTGGATGCTGCTGGCAGCGTTGCGGGTCTGGCTGCTTCCGCCGCCAAAGGGAAGGGCTCCATGCCACCCAAGGGAGGAGACGCCACCCTGACAGACGATGAACTCAAAAGTGCCATCACATTCATGCTGAAAAAGGCCGGCGTCAAGCTCCCTGAATCGGCCAACAGCGGAGCATCTAAACCAGTAACGACCACGGCCAAGCATGCCGAACCAAAACCCGCACCTTCGGCCACTACTACGCATGCCGAATCGACACCCGCACCTTCGGCCACGAACGCAACAACCCAATCGGTCACGGTATCAGCTCAAGCAGCAGGGTCAGGGTCAGCAGCTACAGCCTCCGCCGCGGCGCCAGCAGCCAAGGCCGCCGCTTCCGCCCCCGCTGCTCCGCAGGCAACGGCTGAAGGTGAAAAAATCGTCAAAACCGTATGCTTCGCCTGCCATGGAACCGGCGTTGCAAATGCGCCCAAAATCGGCGACAAGGCTGCATGGGGACCACGTATCGCCACGGGCATGGACTCACTCTATCACTCCGCTCTCCATGGCAAGGGCGCCATGCCACCCAAGGGCGGAAGGCTCGATCTGTCAGATGATCAGATCAAGGCAGCCGTCAATTACCTCGTGTCGCAGGCGAAATAACCGCAACCTCTCACCGGGCCCAAGGCCCGGTGAGAAACCTTGACTATGCCCCGCTCCCATTGAGTCGATCCATGGCGCGATAGCTGAGTGCTTCGCTGATGTGAGATGCCGAAATATCCGGCGCCCCTTCCAGATCGGCAATCGAGCGCGCCACCTTGAGAATGCGGTGGTAAGCCCTGGCTGAGAGCCGGAATCGATCCATCGCCAGATCGAGCAACTTTTGGGCCTCGGTCCCCAGTCTGCAATAGCGTTCGACTTCCCGATTGTTCATCTCCCCATTGGGCTTTCCGCAGCGATCCAGTTGCCGGGCATACGCCGCGTGTACCCGTGCCCGCACAGCAGCACTGGATTCCGCAGCTTTCCCCGACTGAATGAGTGCCTCGCGCGGCAGCTTGGGCACTTCGATCTGAATATCGATGCGATCGAGCAAGGGTGCCGAAATCCGGCTCCGGTGGCGGCGCTGTTGTTCCGGCGTACATTGGCAATGCTCACCGAAATCGCAATCGTAACCTTGTGGACAGGGATTGAAGGCCGTGATCAACTGAAATCGCGCCGGAAAATCGGCTTGCCGTGAGGCGCGAGAAATCGTGATCTCGCCGGTTTCCAGCGGCTCGCGCAATACATCGAGTACCCGGCGGTCGAACTCGGTCAACTCATCCAGAAACAGCACCCCGTTGTGCGCCAGCGAAATCTCCCCAGGCCGCGGGGTCGAGCCGCCTCCGACCAGGGCCGGCCCCGATGCGGTATGGTGTGGCCGCCGAACCGGGCGCAACCGCCACTGCCGCGGATCGAATCCATTGCGGCTCACGGATGTGATCGCGGCGGATTCGAGCGCCTCGATTTCACTCATCGGCGGCAGAATCGTCACCAGCCGGTTCGCCAGCATCGTCTTGCCGGTACCGGGCGGCCCCACCATCATCAGATGATGACGCCCCGCTGCCGCCACTTCCAGCGCACGACGGGCATGCTGCTGCCCACGAACTTCGGCCAGATCGAATGGATACTCCGGCTCAAGCGGCTCCCGATCGCGCTGATAAGACGGCAGAGGCTCGCTGCCCTCGAGATGCCGGCAAACCGCCAACAGATGACTGGCCGGGAAGATCGCCACGCCACTGACGAGTGATGCCTCATCACCATTCTCGACCGGCAGCACCAAAGCCTTGTCCACCACCTTGAGCGCCATCGCTACCGGCAGCGATCCCCGCACCGGCCGCAACTCGCCGGCCAGCGACAGTTCACCCATGAACTCATAGCGATCGAAAGCCTCTGCGGGAATCTGCCCCGAAGCAGCCAGAATACCCAGCGCAATGGGCAGATCGAAGCGCCCGCCCTCCTTGGGAAGATCAGCAGGCGCCAGATTGACCGTGATCCGGCCATCGGGAAATTTGAAATGGGAATTGAGAATCGCCGCGCGAACCCGATCCTTGCTCTCCCTGACGGCTGTCTCCGGCAAACCAACAATCGAGATCGACGGCAATCCACCGGAAATATTGACCTCGACCTGTACCGGCAAGGCATCGACACCGACGATGGCGCGACTATGAGCGACGGCAAGCGACACAGTACAACCTCATCCTTGAATCCAGCCGAACCCGCGCCGCAGCCTGTTTTGGCTAGCCCTGGTCCTTCGATGCTTCCAGCGCCGCGATTCGGTCCTCCAGCGCCGCCAGACGGGCCTGACTCCGCTCCAGCAACGCTCGCTGCACCTCGTATTCTTCACGAGTGACCAGATCCATTTTCTGCATGGCGCTCTTCAAGCCGGCCTTCAAATTCTTTTCGATGTCCTCCTGAAAACGCGCCAGGGAAGCCGGCATCATCCCGGCCAGCTTCTTCGCCAGATCATCGATACTGTTTGAATCCATCATGGTAACGGCCTGCGATTCAACGGTGAGAGACACCAGAGTACCGGGAAAAAGACCCCAAATCCATCAAAACCCCACCTGCTCCTCGATCAACTCCACACGCCGGTTAGCGGCCCGACCCTCGGGCGTTGCATTCGATGCCACCGGCATCTCCTCGCCCTTACCGCCGTAACGCAGACGACTGACCGGCACCCCGCGGTGCGCCAGATAACGCGCAACCGCCTGGGCGCGCTTCTCGGAGAGCAGCTTGTTCTTGCGCGCACTGCCGACATTATCGGTATGACCAACCACCGTCACCCGAACATTGGGGCGCGCCAGCAGTTCACGGGCCACCTCGTCGAGCACCTGCTTTGCGGACAACGTCAGCCGCGCCGAACCCGACTCGAAGGTCACCCCTTCGAGAACCCTCGGCGGACCAACACTCGACACCATCTCCGCAGCGCTCGCTTCTGCCACTTCTGCCGGCGCCGCACAACCGTTCGAGGAAACCACCACACCCGCTGGCGTAGAAGGACAACGGTCGAGTGGATCGATGACACCATCACCATCCCCGTCCTGGCTCGGCGCCACACTCAACCCCTGAGGCGGGCGCGGACGTGCCGGCGCGGGTGGTGGTGGCGGCGCCTTGATTGGAATCCGGGCTTGTTGCGATGGCTGCCGCGAAGTCGGTCGCGGGCGACTGCTGGATGCATTACCACGCTGTGAGGGTTTGGCCCGCTGCGCCGGTACCCGCGCGGCAGGCTTTGCCACCACGGGCGGCACCTTCGGCTCGGGAACCGTCTTCACCTTGCGGCGTCCAAACCGTTTCAACGCGCTGATCGAAACCCCCTGAACCTTCTCGCTGTGATAAATGTACTCAGCGCGAACCGCCACATGATTGGCCAACTGATATTCCAGCCCGAAACCCGTCGTGAACTTGGTCTGATCCGCCTGGGTGAATGGCAGATTACTGCTGCTGTTGGTCAGAATCTGCGACACCCCCAACTTGAGAATTGCCGACAAACCCGGCTTGTTATGCGGAAACTGCAGCAAAGTCTGCGCACCGACGAGCTTGTAATCGACCGTGCCAAACACCGTGCCCCCATCATTGAGGAAATTATTACCCAACCCGGAAGCATTGCCACTGTCACTGAACCTTGCCGGCCCTACCAACTTGGCCGTTCCATAGCTCGCCACAAACCCTTCAACCGACCAGTAATCGGTCAAATCATATCCGGCAAACAACTTGATCAGACCGTCACTATCATCCTCGACCGAAAAACCCGTCTGAATATCCACACTGCGAGTCGCTGGCTTGATCGTCGAACTGCCTCCCCCCGCGCCAAGATAAAACTGCCCTTCCGCGGCCAATACCGCAGCAGAAAACACCGTTACCTGCAGCAGCGTCACCCACCAAACCAAAGCGCGCATCCGTGCACCAATCCATTTCCGCGACATCAACAATGTGTTTATCCTCTCGTCGTTTTTCCAACGCTCACGGAGTATTGCAGTTTCACATACGAGGATTATCGATGGCGGTCACAGATCACCGCCGAAAAAGTTTGGCCTGGGTCTAGAAACGGACAATTCCAATCACCGATGACCGCCTTGCGCGGCCTTCGGTCGC
>CAZTJP010000176.1:0-4842 GCA_964613895.1 uncultured Thiotrichales bacterium
CTGCTGTTACCGTTCGACTTGCATGTGTTAAGCATACCGCCAGCGTTCAATCTGAGCCAGGATCAAACTCTTCAGTTAAAGCTTTCTGCAGGCAAGCCTGCATATTCTTTCACAGTTGAGCATGATTCCATCTCAAAAGATTTGAGCGTGGAATGCTCATATTGATCGTTGAATCATCACCTATCAATACAAGCATCCGCACAAGTTACTTGTTCACGAATTGTTAAAGAGCGCTCCCAACCATCTGCGGGAACCTGCCATGATCACCTATGACATATTGCTCTGTCAATACCCCGGTGATCATCTTCCCGTTGCTCGGCAACGAGGCGGTGAATTATAGGGCCATTCAAGGCCATGTCAACTATAAATTTCACCCATTCTTTCGTGCGTTTCGGGGCCTGTTTCCAGCTCCGCCCGCTCGAAGGAGGGCGCATTATAGAGGGTCACAGTCCGCTGTCAACAGCCGCTGGCAATTTTTTTTGCGAGCCCGCCTTGTCCGCTCCCTACGGCAAATGACCACAGACACAAAAATATCGATATTTCATCCAGTTACGACCCCTCTATTCGAAACTGATTTCGGCAATCCTTCGTTTGCCCACTTGCAGCACATGGCATTCACCGGCGCTGAACAGCAAGTTTCTGCTGTCCACCTTTTCGCCATCGATCCGAACGGCGCCTTGCTTGAGCATCCGAAAGGCTTCGGAGGTACTCGGAACAAGGCCCGCCGCCTTCAGTGCCTGGGCAATGGGTATTCCCTCCGCTCCGGCGTTCAGGGATCTCTTGGGCAGATCTTCAGGAATCGCGCCTTTCTGAAAGCGCTCGATGAATGCTTCTCGTGCCTTGCGCGCTGCATGGTGCCCATGGAAGCGCGCCACGATCTCTCCCGCCAACTCGAATTTGACATCTCGCGGATTGAGCCCCTCGGCGATTTTTTGCCTGAATCCAGCAATCTCGGTCGCGTCGCGAAAACTCAGCAACTCGAAATAACGCCACATCAGTTCATCGGAAATCGACATGATTTTTCCGAACATTTCATTCGGCGGCTCGTCGACGCCGATATAGTTGCCGAGTGATTTGGACATTTTGTTGACGCCATCCAGCCCTTCCAGCAATGGCATGGTGATGACGACCTGCGGCGTCTGCGCATAGGTCTCCTGCAACTGACGTCCCATCAGCAGGTTGAATTTCTGATCAGTCCCCCCCAGTTCGACATCGGCCTCCAGCACCACCGAGTCATAGCCCTGTATCAAGGGATACAAGAATTCGTGAATAGCAATCGCCTTGCCGGATTTGTATCGCTTGCTGAAATCATCGCGCTCGAGCATACGCGCCACCGTCGAATGAGACGCCAATTGAATCAGCTGTGCCGGCGACATTTTGTTCATCCAGCGGGAATTGAATTCAACGACAGTCTTGTCGGCATCGAGAATCTTGAAGATCTGGTCCTTGTAGGTTCGCGCATTATCGGCAACCTCTTCCGGCGTCAGTGGCGGACGCGTTGCGCTATTGCCGGTCGGATCACCAATCATGCCGGTAAAATCACCAATCAGGAAAACCACTTCGTGACCAAGCTCCTGGAAATGCCTCAGTTTGTTGATCAGCACAGTGTGCCCAAGATGCAAGTCCGGCGCCGTCGGATCGAATCCTGCCTTGACTCGAAGTTTCTTTCCGGACCGCAGCCGCTTTTCCAGCTCGGCTTCTACCAGAATCTCGTCAGCGCCTCGACGAATCAACGACAGCGCCTCGCTCACTTCCGACATATCTCCCTCACCTCGACTCATATGTAACAGCAATCGGAACTCTACCACCATTCGGGAACAGGAAACCATTCACCAACTGAGAGACACCAGGCATAGAGCGGTGTACATAACCCTCAGGCGTCGGTTGACCTTTACAGTAAATTTTCCTAGTCTCTGGATATCCTGAACCTTCCAGCCAAAACGATGATTTACCACAGAGACTTAAAGAAAAGTCCAGCACAGGAAGCCGCGTTCAGAACCACCACGAAACACCACAGATCCTGGTGGCCCCATGCGATTGCAGGGCTCGTTGGCATCTCATTGATTGGAGTTGTCCTTGCCGCCACCCACGAAACAGCCCGCCCCACACCCCACTCGGATGTCGTTCAGGAATTGAAGATCAGAGCATCCACATCAGACGACCGGAAAGATCAGCAAACCACGGAAAAATGGGTCGAATACACGATCCAGCCCGGCGACAACGCATCGGTCATCTTTGACAAATACCAGATTCACAGCGCGTTGCAGCAAATCAATGCCCTACCCGTTGCCCGCAAAACACTCTCCGCTATTCACCCTGGGAAGACTCTGTCGATGAAACTGGGCGGGAACGGTTTGGAAGTATTGAAATACCCGGTCTCTGAAACCCGCCAACTGACCATTACCCGTGAAGACAAACGCTACTCGGCAAAACTGGTCGACCAACCAGTAGAGACAAGACGCTTGTCCGCCAACGGCACCATTGAGAATTCCCTGTTCCTTGATGCCAAAAAGGCGGGCGTTTCGGACAACCTGATCATGCAAATGGTCGATATCTTTGCCTACGACATCGACTTCGCACTGGATATCCGCAAAGGCGACCAGTTTTCGATCGTCTATGACGAACGTTATGTCGATGGCAAACCGCTGAAGAAATCGGGCCCAATCCTTGCCGCGCGTTTCATCAATCAAAATCATGTCTATACGATGCTGCGCTACACCGACAGAAACGGCAAAACCGGTTATTTCACCCCCGAGGGCAAGAGCAACCGCAAGGCTTTCATACGTACTCCCGTCAAATTCACTCGCATCAGCTCATTGTTCAACCCGAACCGCCGACATCCGATCCTGCATACCATCCGCGCCCACAAAGGTGTCGACTATGCTGCGCCGATCGGCACCCCGGTCAAAACCACCGGTAACGGCACCGTGCAGTTTGTCGGCAAGCAACGGGGCTACGGTAACGTCGTCATCATCAAACACTTTGGCGGCTACAGTACGCTCTACGCACATCTTTCGAAGTTCAAAAAAGGCCTGAAACGCGGCCAGCGGGTCAAACAGGGACAAATCATCGCCTACGTCGGACAAACTGGCGCCGCAACAGGGCCACACCTGCACTACGAATTCCGTGTCAATGGAAAACACAAGGACCCCCTCAAGGTAAAACTGCCCAACGCGCCTTCTCTGACAGGCACCAACCTGAAACGCTTCAAGGAACTGACACGCCCCGTGCTGGCGCAACTGCCCAAACGCGGCAAGCTTGCGCTGGCCGAATAGATGCCCACAGCCTGCTATCTGGGACTGATGTCCGGGACAAGCATGGATGGCGCCGACGCAACACTCGCCAGCTTTACCGATGACAACATTCATGTGGTGCGATCCCTCCACAGGGATTACCCACCTGCCATTCGACGCCAGCTCATGGAAATCACTTCGCCTGGCTGGACCGGCTCTCTGGCTACCTTGCAGGACATGGATCACCAGATCGGCCTCTTCTTTGCCGAAATCTGCCGAGAACTGATCGCACACTGCGGAAAAACCGTCGCCGCAATCGGCTTTCACGGCCAGACGATCCACCACCAACCATCATCACAACACCCCAACAGCTGGCAAATCGGCGATCCAAACCTCATTGCCGAGACCACCGGCATCACGACCATCGCCGACTGGCGCAGGCGAGACATCGCCGCCGGTGGCCAGGGAGCACCGCTGACACCACTTTTCCATGCCGTTGCCTTCCGGCGTCCTCACGATACCGTGGTACTCAACCTGGGGGGTATCGCCAATATTTCCCTTCTCAGCGAGAGCAACGAAAAGTGCGTCAGGGGATTCGACTGCGGACCAGCAAACGCCCTGATGGATGACTGGATCCATCGCCACCTGGGCAAGGATTACGACCGGGATGGCGCCTGGGCCAGCAGCGGGCAGATCATACCCTCGCTACTCCAATCCATGCTGTCAGACCCCTACTTCAGTCGCCCGCCCCCCAAAAGCACAGGGCGCGAGCACTTCAACCGCCGCTGGCTGCAACACCACCTCGACAGCCTCCCCACAAAGCCCACGCCAGCCGATGTTCAGACAACACTGGCGGAACTGACTGCCCGAACCGTCGTCGATGCCATCAAAACCCATGCACCCGACACACGGGAAGTCTTCCTCTGTGGTGGCGGCGCCTACAACCGCTTTCTGATCAACCGCATGGAAAAACTGGGGCAAACGATCAAGTGGCGGAGCAGCCTGGCAGCAGGCATCCCGCCGGAAGATATGGAAGCCATCGCCTTTGCCTGGTTTGCAAAACAGACGATGGAAGGCAAAGCACTGCAAACCCCCGCCGTGACCGGGGCGCGACATGCGCGCATTGCCGGAGCGATCTACCCAGGATCCGGGTATCCCGACAATGGGAAAGTGAGACTATGACGACTGCCCCGGTCACCATGAAGCCGGGGCAGCCGCCTCAGCAACTACTGGAAAAAAGGGAATGCCAACCGCAACATACGATTGGTCAAACGGCTAACAATCAAACCGAGAACGAAGAACCACAACCGCAGGTCGTCGTTGCATTCGGATTCCGAATGACGAACTGGGAACCCTCCAGACCTTCGGTATAGTCAATCTCAGCACCGACCAGGTACTGAAAGCTCATTGGGTCGATCAACAATACAACCCCACCATTTTCAACCTCGGTATCGCCCTCATTGACCGTCTCATCGAAGGTGAAACCATACTGAAAACCGGAACATCCGCCACCACTGACGAACACCCGCAACTTGAGGTTGTCATTGTCTTCCTCTTCGATCAGCTGCTTGACTTTGGCCGCAGCCGCATCGGTAAAAATCAGGGGGGC
>CAZTJP010000177.1:0-1297 GCA_964613895.1 uncultured Thiotrichales bacterium
TGATGGAGAAGTTCGCCGGCTACGGATTCAACAAATCGCACTCGGCCGCCTACGCGCTGCTGTCGTATCAGACCGCCTGGCTCAAGGCCCATCATCCGGCACAGTTCATGGCCTCGGTGCTGTCGGCCGATATGGACAATACCGACAAGGTCGTCACCCTGATCGATGAATGCCGCGCGCTCGATCTGACGGTGGAAACGCCGGATGTCAATCGTTCTCGCTACGCCTTCGCCGCACGGGATGACCACACCATCGTCTACGGTCTCGGCGCCATCAAAGGCGTTGGTGAAGGCGCCATCCAGTGCCTGCTCGACGAGCGGGATGCCGGCGGGCCGTTTCGCTCGCTGGATGATCTGTGTTGCCGCATCGACACGCACAAGGTCAATCGGCGGGTGCTGGAGGCTCTGATCCGCAGCGGCGCGATGGACGGCTTTGGGCAGACACGCGCCAGCCTGATGGCCTGGCTGCCGGATGCGCTTTCCTGCGCCGACCAGTTCCAGCGGGATGCCGCCTCCGGGCAGGTCGATCTGTTCGGTGGCCCCGTCATCGTCGAGGCCGATGAACAGATCCGCGACCCCTTGCCCGAGTGGGACGAGGACGAACGGCTGCGGCTGGAAAAGGAAACACTCGGCCTGTACCTCTCCGGCCACCCGATCGAGCGGCATCTCGACGAACTGAAAGTCTTCACCAGTGCCCGCCTCAGCGAGCTGGAAGCCGACAACTCGGCGCAACCCGGTCGGCGCCGGGGCAACGACAAACCCGTGGTCGTGGCCGGCCTGCTGATCGCCATCCGCACCCGCAACACCGCCCGCGGCCGCATGGCCTTTCTGACGCTCGATGACCAGTCGGGGCGGGTCGAGGTCGCTGTCTTCGGCGACGGTTACGAAAAATACGCCAACCTGCTGGTCAAGGATCAGATCATCGTCGTCGCCGGCTCACTGGGCTACGATGACTTCGCCGGCCAGTTGCGCATCCGCGCCGATGAAATCTTCAGCATCGAACAGGCCCGCGCCCGCTACGCTCGATTTCTCGAACTGCAACTCGACCAGCAAAAGCTCAACAACGGCGCCATCCACGAACTTCAGAACCTGCTCACCGCCTACCGCAATGGGCTTTGCCCCATCGTCATCCAATACCGCAACCCCCAGGCCAGGGCCGAACTCAAACTCGGCCAGGCATGGCGCATCACGCCCACCGATGAATGCCTCGACCGCCTGCGCCATTTCGCCGGCGACGATAAAGTCCACGTTCGCTATTGAACGGGGTGGATTGATCTTTTTTTCTTCGGCGTTCAATA
>CAZTJP010000177.1:1397-4778 GCA_964613895.1 uncultured Thiotrichales bacterium
CGTTCAATAGGGTCGTGCAGAGGGATAGTCGCGTATTGGCCGATAAGGATCGGCAGGCGCGGGGATCAGCACCGGATCCTGGAGCAGGCTGTTGGGGTTGGGATACCGTCTGAGCTGCTGAATCGCGTAGGTGATGATCGAAGGCGCTTCCCCACCGTAGGATGGGTAGAGCGCAGCGAAACCCATCTTCAATCTACCCAGCTCCGCAATGATGACCGGCGCCGGTTTTCCCAACAGTCGCTGCGCCATCAGCCGATAGAATTTCGCTGGCAATAGCTTGTCGTCGATCGACAGCGCTTCATCGTAGTGGTTCAGTGCCTGTTGGTATCGTCCTGTGCGCAGCAGCAGGTTGGCGAGGAAGAAATGCGCGCCGGCGTGATAGGGGTTTTTGTCCAGTGTTTTCTTGAACAGGGGTTCGGCAGCCTGGTCACCGGCTTTCTGGTCCAGTATCAGGGCAAGAAAGAAATTGGCATTGGCGTGGTTGGGATTTTTGGTCAGCACTTTTTTCAGGGTGGCTTCAGCGCGTTCGGGGTCTCCGGCGAGGTAGAGCACGCGCGCGTAGCTGACCAATGCATTGGGGTTGTCGGGGTCGCGTTCGAGTCCTTGCTCGAATTTTTCCCGGGCGGTGTCGTAGTCACGATTGCGAACGGCGTCGAGTGCTTGCTTGAAATAGGGCCGGGCGCCGATTTTCAGGCGAATCAGTTCATCGACCAGTGCGTCTTCAGGGCGGGGCAGTTTTTTGCCGGTCAGTTTGGCCTGTTTTCTGGCCGCTTCCGTTTCGCCCATGCCACGCAATGACTGCGCCAGCGGGAAATGGGCGGCCGAGGCATCCGGCGCCAGTTGCAGGGTTTGGCGGAAGTGGTTGGCGGCTTCGGCAAATTGCCGTTTGAGCAGGGCGATTTGCCCCAGATAGAAATGCGCGGTGGCCCGGTTACCGGGGATTTCGAGTGCTTTTTCCAGCTCGGTTTTGGCGGCGTCCAGTTGGTCGAGGTCGAACAGGATCTTGCCGATGCGCAGCGCCAGGGTTGGATAGTCCGGCTTGAGCTGGCGGGCTTGTTGGTATTGTTTCAGCGCCGCTGCTGCCTTGCCGGTTTCGTCGGCCAGCCAGGCTGAGAGATAGCGCCAGCGAAACGATGTCGGCGCCAGTGTGGTGGCATTTTTGTAGCCGATCTCGGCCAGCGCGGGCATGGCGTAGACCTGATAGAGCGCTGCCAGTTTGCCGTAGGCGGCGGCCAGTTCCGAGGCTGGGGCAGAGGTATCTTTCAGCCGGGCGCCGAGTTGCTGGCGGGTGTCGAGAATACGTTTGCGGGCGAGGCTGCTGGCGCCGGAGAGGTCTCGCTCGGGAATCGGCAATAATTTTTGCGACCAGGCCGCTGGCAGTTGCGCCAATGCGTCGGGGGAATTGGCCCATGCTGCCGCCGCCGTGAGTAACAGTATCAGGCAGAGAAAGAGCACGCCGCATTGGGCGGCCGCAGTCGTGACTCTGTGAGAAATCCGGGCTCGACGTTGCATTGCGGTGACCATGGTCATGGTTTGCTGTTTTGGTCGAGCATGAGCAGACGATCGACACCTGGAACCGGGTAGCTTTGCCGGATGCCATTCGGCCAGATGACTTCGAGTTTGTCGACCTGGGCGCTTTTGCCAAGCCCGAAGGTTTGCGGCAATTCGACCTGGGCGAGGTAGCTGCGGGTGGGGACGACTTGCCGTCGTTGACGCTGGCCCTGGCTGGTCAATTCGATTCGGGCGCCAATGGCGTGTGGGTTGAAGCGGCCGTCGTTGAGCTGTATGCGCAGCCAGTGGTTGCCGCTGTGCTGGTCATTGCGGAACAATCGCGCGGCCCGGCCGTTCTGGGTGATCAGCAGGTCGAGGTCGCCATCGCCGTCGATGTCGGCGCTGAGCGCCGCGCGGCCGATCAGCGGTGTATCCAGATCGCCGGGATGTTCGACGCGGATGAATGGGGTGTCGCTGTCGGGTCCGGCATGCCAGAACAACTGGGGTTTTTGCGCATAGTGCTGGCTCGATTGCACCTTGTTGATCTCCGGTTCGAGATGGCCGTTGGCCAGCAGAATATCGAGGCGGCCATCCAGGTCGTAGTCGAAGAACAGCACGCCGAAGGTGAGCGCCAGCCGGGAATCCGGGCCGATGCCGGAAATCACGGCTTCGTCGGTGAACGGGGGTTGGCCATTGGGCGACAGGTAGAGGGAATTCATTTCGTTGGCGAAATTGCCGATCAATACCGCCAGATCGTCGTTGTTGTAGATCCAGCCGGTGTCGATACCCATGGCGCCGGTGGTTTTGCCCATGCTGGAATAGGCGATGCCTTCCAGTTCGCCGACTTCTTCGAAGCGGCCGTTGCCCTGGTTGTGGAAGAGGAAGTTTCGGGCGGTGTCATTGGCGATGAAAATGTCCAGCCTGCCGTCGAGGTCGTAGTCGATCAGGCTCAGCCCCAGTGCCTTGCCGACGGGTTCGCCGCGCTCGTTGCGCACTTGCAGTCCGGCGGCCTGGGTGATTTCGGTGAAGCTGCCATCACCATTGTTGCGGTAGAGATGGTTGGGCGCGCCGGTGAAATGGGTCGGGGCGCCATAGGCGCGTCCCAGTCCGCTGAGGCGAAAGTCGATTTCCAGATCGATTGGCCGGCTCCAGTGGACGTAGTTGGTGACCAGCAGGTCGAGGTCGCCATCCTGGTCGGCATCGAAGAATGCGGCGCTGCTGCTCCATTCATGCGGGCCGCCGGCCACGCCTGCCTGTTGGCTGACATCGACGAACCGGCCGTGGCGATTTTCCAGCAAGTGGTTGTCATAGAGTGTATAGATGTACAGATCTGTCCAGCCGTCGCCATTGTAGTCGCCAGCGGCCGCACCCATGCCGAACAGGGTCAGGTCGAGTCCGGTTCGATGAGAGACATCGGTGAAATGGCCAGTGCCATCGTTGGCGTACAGTTTGGATGTGGGCGGCGGCTGTTTTTCGTGGCCCGGCCAGTTGTTGAAGTTGACCAGGAACAGGTCTTGATCGCCGTCGTTGTCATAATCGAAGAACACCGCGCCCGAGCCCATGGTTTCGGGCAGCAGCCGGTCACCATAGGCGCCATTGGTATGCACGAAATCGATTCCGGCCTGTTGAGTGATGTCGGTGAAATGGGTTTCGGGGGCAGCGGCCGGAGCTTGCGGATGGGTGGGCGTGGTGACGGTTTCAGTGTTCGGCGCGAAAGGCTGCCTGCGGTCGGGCGCTTGTTTGTCCCGCAGACCGAGCAAGATGATGACGATACCTGCGATCAGTGCGAAAACCCCGATCGAACCGAAAAACCAGCGCTTGATCTTCGCTTCCTGCTGCTTGAGAGTTTGCCTGTTTCCTGCCATCGTTGATGCGTGTCGGGATGCAGAT
>CAZTJP010000178.1:0-4753 GCA_964613895.1 uncultured Thiotrichales bacterium
CGCTTGGTGCCGAACTCGAAATGGTCGAGTTCCGAGGCAGTGGCGTAATAATAGGTGGCATCCGTACCGGCCAGCGAAGCCCGGTAGAAGGCGAACGTGATCAGATAGTGATAGGGCAGCAGAAAATAGAGGAACTTGCGATTGCGCGGGCGTTCCCGGCGGACGAGGTAGATCAGCGGCATCAGTGCCAGCAGTGCATAGCCCAGCCCGACCATCGTTCAGCTCCCGGGTCTTTGGGTACGGTGGCGATGCTTTGTATTGCAGCCGTCCGGATTCAGGGTTTGGTCAGTCGGCGGATGCATACAGTTGCTGATCGAGAAAATACTCCACGGTTTGCGCCACACCATCGTTCAGCGGTATCCGGGGCTGCCAGCCGAGGCGTTGTTGGGCCTTGGATGTATCGGAATAGTTGCGCTTGACATCACCAAGCCGGGGGCTGGCCAGATCGACCTGCATGGAAATATTCCCGAGTTGTGCGAGCTTTTCACTGATCAGCGTGGCAATCTCGTTGATCGTACACTCCCGGCTGGAGGCGATCTGGAACGCTTCTCCGCCGATGCCGGCGACGGTGGCTGCCTTGATCACTGCATCGATCAGGTCATCGATATGGATGAAGTCTCGCGTCTGGGAGCCGTCACCGTAGATCTCGCATGTCTGACCGGCGAGCGCCTGGCGGATGAACTTGGCGACCACGGAGGATTTTTTCCTGGAGCCCGGGCCGTAGACATTGCCGAAACGCAGCATGACGGTTTCGACGCCATAGGTTCGGAAATAGGCTGAGCAATAGCCTTCCCCCGCGAGTTTGCTGGCACCATAGGGAGAGACCGGATGCGGTGGGAGTTCCTCGTGGATGGGCGGTTCGACTTCGCCAGCCGGTGCGCCGCTGGAAGCGAAAATGAACCGGGATACGGCTGCATTTCGGGCCGCTTCCAGATAATTGAAGGTGCCCAGCACATTCGTTTCGCAGTCCATGCGCGGATCTTCGACCGAAGGGCCCACGCCGGTGTTGGCGGCCAGGTGGACGATGACATCACGGCCCTCAGCAACCCGCTGAGCCAGTTCCGCATCGAGAATGTCGCCGACCACCAGTTCGACCTGCGCGCCATTCCCCGTCATCTCATCGGGTGAGACTTCGACAAAATCGCAGACCCCGGCCAGATCTTCCCGGGAGCCAACGCTCAAGTTGTCGATGACGCGAATGGAACATCCACCCAGCGTCATCAAACGCCGGATCAGGCTGGTGCCGAGAAATCCGCAGCCGCCTGTGATGAGCCAGTTGCGTGGAAGATCTGAGCGGTCAGGTTTGTCAGTCATGATTCATCTCGATAAATACAGGTTCACCAGCGAATGCCACGGAAAATGACATCCTCACGGATGTTGTCACGGCAAGACTCGACCACGGAGAACATCTCCCGCATGACCTCGGGTGTCAGGTAGTGAGGTTTGACGCCCATGTCGAGTAATCCCTGGTATTGGGGGTTGTAGTAATGTTCTTCTGCTTCCTTGCGCGGGTTGTCGATGGGCTGGATGACGACCTCGTAGCCAAGTTCCCGGCCCACGCTTTGGGTCAACTCAGCCAGTTCATTCACTGAAAAGGTTTCCATCACTTGATTGAAGATTCGCAGCTCACCGGGCCGCGCAGGTTTCATGGCGGAGTGATAAACACATTGCAGCGTGTCGCGGATGTTCAGATAGCCGCGCGTCTGACCGCCCTTGCCGTAAACGGTGAGTGGATAGCCGACCACGGCCTGGACGATGAAACGGTTGAGAATGGTGCCGAAGATCTCATCGTAGTTGAACAGGGTGCGTAACCGTTCATCCAGGCGGGACTCCTCGGTTTCGATGCCGTAGACTGGCCCCTGCATCAGATCTGTGACCCGCAGATTCCATGTGCGCACCCCAAACCACAGCAGATCGGTGTCCATGATCTTGCTGGTGTGATAGATCGAGCCGGCCTGGCGTGGGAACAGGAAGCGATCCTTGCGGCCCTTGTGCTCGATATCCAGCCAGCCTTCCTCGATATCGATATTGGGCGTGCCATACTCGCCCATGGTGCCGAGTTTGATGATATGGGTTTGCGGCGCCAGATCACGCACTGCCCACATCAGGTTGTTGGTGACGCGCAGATTGTTGGTGATCGTTTGGTCTGCATGACGGTAATCCATCAGGGAATAGGGCGCCGAGGGCTGTTCGGCGTAGTGGATCACCACCTCCGGCGGCTGCTCGAACAGTGAGCGCATGAATTCCGGTTCGCACAGATCACCGATGATCACGTCGATTTTGTGACCAGTGCGTGCTTCCCAGATCGCCGCGCGTCGGGGCAGGGTCGGGACCGGGTAGAGCATGCCGGTATCCAGCTCCGTACAGGCGTTGCGGCGCAGGTAGTTGTCCACCACGGTGACCTGGTGGCCCCGAGCGGAGAAATACATCGCTGTCGGCCAGCCGAGGTAGCCATCGCCCCCCAGAATCAGTACTTTCATCCGCTCTCCTCAGTCGGTTTCACCGGGCCAGTAGCGTTTATCCATGTGCATCTGCTGGGTGGTGCTGATGTCATCGAGCAGACGATTGTTTCGCAGAAAATCCGCCAGCGCCTGGTGATCCAGCGGTGTTTCGTCGCTCGAGACGTAAGGGTTGGTCACGGTATCGCTGATCTTGTCGGCATAGTCATAGGGAATGTCGCGGTACATGCCACGAAAAGCGGGTAACACGGCAAAATATCGCGGCAGCTCGACCGCACGGCGAGTCTCTTCGGCACTCATCAGTTCCTCATAGAGCTTTTCACCGGGCTTGATGCCGATCACTTTCTTGTCGATCTGTGCTGGATCATGGCCAAAGTTGCCTGCCAGCGCCTCGATCATCACATCGGCCAGATCTGTGATCCGGATCACGGGCATCTTGGTGATGAAAACCTCGCCCCCCTGCGCATAGGCAGCCGAATCGATGACCAGCCGAACCGACGCTTCAATGCTCATGACAAACCGGGTCATCTGCGGATCAGTGATGGTCACCGGGCCGCCTTTCTCGATCTGGCGCCGGAAAATCGGAATAACCGAGCCATTGGAGCCGAGCACATTGCCGAAGCGGGTGGAGGAAAATACCGATCCCCCACGGCTGGCGCTGTTGGCCGCCGTCATCAGCCGCTCCCCCATCAGCTTCGAGGTACCCATCACGTTGGTTGGGTTGACGGCTTTGTCCGAACTGGTGAAGATGACTTTTTCCACCCCGGATTCGTTGGCAGCGCGAATGACATTCTGGACGCCCAGAATATTGGTTTGCACAGCCTCCATCGGTGAGCGTTCGCACATCACCACATGCTTGTAGGCGGCGGTGTGAAATACCACATCGATGCCGCTCATCATCCGGGTCAGTTCACGCACGTCCCGGATATCGGTGAGAAAAACCCGCGCCCGCGAATCCTCGAGAAATCGCTGCTCAAGGAAAAACAGTTCGGTCTCATCGTTGTCGAGACCGATGACCTCAGCCGGCGCATAGGTTTCGTCTTCCAGCAGGGTTCGGAACAGCTCGGAGCCGACGGTGCCGCAGCAACCAGTCACCAGAATGCGTTTGTTGTTCAGATAGCTCATGGGCCGGTTCCTGTTGGCGGAGCGATAATGGGGCTTGTGTTCTGGTTGACAGGGGCTCCGGACAGCGATGTCTCTGGCGCATCAGCCCGTGCGGATGTGCAGGCCATCTCGAAGTCTTGTCGGGAAAAGATATTGTCGATATTTTCCCGCAGGAAACCGAGCACTTCGTCACTGTTGGCGCGATTGGTGGGCAGATTGACGACATGGCGGGCCAGAAAACCGGCCACGGGAAACTGTGCCGGGTCGAAAAACCAGCGGGACAGATGCTCGGTCACCGGATGAAGTGGCGAGACGAACCAGTCACCCAGGCTGATCCGGGCCGCTTCGGCACGCGCCATGAAGGTTTCACGGTCATGCACCAATAACGGGTATTTGAGGAAAGCATGGTCAGCAAACAAGCGAGGGGGAACGTGGTGCTTGTCATGGTTTCGCAGAAACTGCGTGTAACGCTCAGCCAATTCAAGCCGTTCCGCCTGAAGACTGTCGAGTATCGACAGGTTACGCAGGGCTTCGCGCGCCTGAATCCGGCTGAAGCCGCGGAAGTAACCCTTCGGCATGACGGGTTCGACGAGTTCATCGCCACTTGAAGAACCCACGATCAGATTATGTCGGCTGAGCCACCGATAGAGCCGCACCAGCGTCCAGTAGGTCCGGCGTGACAACAGGTGGCGGCGGACCAGATACAGTAGCTGCAGGTTTAGCAGGCTGAGTGTCGGCGGTGTTGTCAGGCGCTCGGATGAGGCTGCCAGTGCTTTCCGCAGATGACTGTTTCGCGTGATCGCAAACCCGCCAATCCCGGAGGAAAACGGTTTGTTCCACTGGGTCGAGAAGAATGCGGCATCGCAATGCAACCCATTGGGTCTGCCGTGGTATTGGCCACCGAATCCATGAGTGCAGTCTTCAATGGTGACCAGGTCATGGCGCCGGGCAATCGCGGTGATCGCTTCCAGGTCGCTCGAAAGCCCGTAGGTGTTCTGGCAGATGACCGCCCGGGTTCTGGGTGTGATGGCGGCCTCGACCCGGTTCGAGACCATATTACAGGTGTCGGGAGAGACATCGACATAGACCGGTTTTCCCCCGGCATACAATATGGCGTTCGGCACCACCACGCAGGTGTAGGCCGGCAGGATAACCTCGTCGCCGGGTTGCAGATCGATGGCGCGCAGCAG
>CAZTJP010000179.1:0-4749 GCA_964613895.1 uncultured Thiotrichales bacterium
TCCCTGCCGGGATGACGAATTGTTACCGCTGATCCCCGATACCGCGCCATGTATCCTTTTTGCCCGTTTTTTGCCCCCAAGGCTTAAAGTCGGCGATACCAGCGCCGATAAGCGCAGTGAAGCCATGATGAAGACGCTCACTGGCTCAATCATCCGAAGAAAGAACAGTAACAACCATAAAATAAAGGAAATTACTATGCCTCAGACTATTAATACCAACATGTTCTCGCTCAATGCTCAGCGGAACCTGAACAAATCCCAGGGCGCCATGGGTCTGGCCATTCAACGTCTGTCATCTGGCCTGCGCATCAACAGCGCCAAAGACGACGCCGCGGGCATGGCTGTTGCCGAGGGCATGACATCCAAAATCCGGGGCCTGAATGTGGCAGCACGGAATGCCAACGACGGTATTTCCCTGGCGCAGACAGCAGAAGCGGCACTGGGCCAGATCACTGACAACATGCAGCGTATTCGCGAACTCGCGGTACAGTCCGCCAATGGCACATTGGGCGACACCGAACGCGGCTATCTGCAAACAGAGGTCGATGAACTGACAGCTGAAATCACACGCATCATCGATGACACCGAATTCAATGGCAGCAAGCTGTTTGCAACTTCTGGCACAGTCGATATCCAGGTTGGTGCCAACAGTGGTGAAAAGATCACCATCACCACCACAAGCCTGACTGGCCTGAATGCCTACGGCTCCGGTACTGGCGTCATCGACATTTCTACACAATCGGCAGCAGAAGCCGTACTGGATACTGCCAGCGCCTCGACCACAGGCATCGACGCAGACATCGGCACGGTCATCAACACTCGCTCGGAAATGGGCGCCGTTCAGAACCGTTTCGAGTCGGTCATCGCCAATATCAACGCCTACAAAGAAGGCCTGCAGGCAGCCCGCTCACGGATCACTGATACCGACTACGCGGCGGAAACTGCCAACCTGGCACGCACCCAGGTACTGCAACAGGCAGGTATCGCCATGGTCGCCCAGGCGAACCAGATTCCTCAAGGTGTACTGAGCCTGCTGAGGTAAGCTGCTCCGGCCTGAATGAGTCGGCCGGGTAGTCCCCGGCCGGCAACCAGCCTTAAGCTGGGCCTTCACCAACAGGTCGAACAGGCTCGCCGGTTCTGGGAAATATTTCCTTAATTATAAAACTCTACCGAGTCAATAATAGAACTGAAGGCTATCTGTCCGGAGGGGACTTCCTCTCCGGACCTTTTTCAATCAACGGGGATATAAAATGGCAAGTATCGGTAGCGCAGGACTGGACGTCCAGGGCATTGTCAGTCAGTTGATGAACATCGAACGTCGGCCACTCAGGGTGCTCGACCGGAAAATTTCCGCATTGCAAAACAAAACCAGCGCGATCGGCAAGTTGCGTAGTGCCATTTCCACACTGGCGGACTCAGCGAAAAAGCTATCCAGTGCTTCCAAGCTGGGCCAATTCGTCGCCAAATCGAGCAACGAAGACGTACTCACTGCCACGGCCTCTTCCGTTGAAGTTGAAGAAAGCCATCAGATCACGGTGACACAACTGGCTTCACGCCATCGTCTGGCATCGACGAAAATCTACCAATCGACCCAGGACGATGTGGGCGCGGGCACCTATGCATTCCAGGTGGGTGGAAAAACTTTCGAGGTCGAACTCGCCGCCGGAAAATCCTCACTGGCCGACCTGAGCAATGCCATCAACCGTGCCAGTGACAATCCAGGCATCAATGCCTCCGTCATCCACGTCGATCAGGGATACCGCCTGGTGCTTTCCGCCAGGGAATCGGGTACCGCCAATATCATCTCCGCTGACGGCCAGTGGGAAGAAATCTCCCAGGCACGTGATGCGGCCATCACAGTCGATGGACTGGAAATCCATCCATCATCCAACACTGTATCCGATGTCATTCCCGGCGTGACGCTGGCACTGAAATCGACCGGCAAGGTCGATCTCACCGTTTCCGCCGATACCGACAAGATGACCGGCGTATTGAAGGAATTCGCGGATAACTACAATGCGCTGAGAACAACGCTGAGAAACCTCAATGAAGGCGATCTCAAGGGCGAGGGTCTTGCCTTCAGCCTGGAAAACAGCATACGAAACACATTCTTTCAAAAGGTCAGCGACGCCACCAACAACGGCGCAACCGCTTTTGACTTTGGCCTGACCTTCGACAAGAACGGCGTTCTGAACGTGGACGAAAGCAAGGTGCGCGACGCCATAGGCTCCAATCTCAACGGCATGCTCGACTTTTTCACCAGCGACCAGGGATTTGGTTCGTCGTTCGTCGCAGCACTGGATGCCATCACAAGAAATGGCGGTGTACTCGATAGCCGCAAAAAGAGTTTTGGCGACGCCATCAGCCGCCTCGAGACCCGTTCCAGCCAGCTCGAGTCGCGACTGGAGAATATCCGCAAACGTTACCTTGCGACTTATTCCAAACTCGATGCGCTGATGGCGCAGATGAATGACACCAGCAACCGCCTTTCGCAACAATTGGGTGGCCTCGCCACCAAAGCACCATAAGACAGGGATGACACATGTTTACCAACCTTGACCCTTCAGCGGCCTACCAGGAAATCGATCGCCACGGCAACATCGAGGATGCCAGTCCTCACAAACTGGTGGAACTGCTCTACGACACCGCCATCGAACGACTGAATCAGGCCATGGGTGCGCTGGAGCGCAATGACATGGCTGCCAAAGGCGCCTCGATTGGCAAGGCCATTTCCATCATCGAGGAACTGCGCCGAACACTGGATATGGAACAAGGTGGAGAAGTCGCCGAAACACTCCACGCACTGTACGAATACATGAAGGAACGGCTGCTGACCGCCAATCTGACAAACGATGCCGAAATACTACAAGAGTGCAAGGGCCATATCGAAACTCTGCTCGATGGCTGGCGCCAGATTCCCGGCGACATACAACAGGAGTTTGCCAACCGGCAAAGATCCGCGCCGGAGGCCGGAATCATGACGGCGGGACGCTGACATGCCCTGCGTAACTGACATCACCAAAGAGCTCGAAGACGTCTGCAACCGGATACTGTCTGCGCTGGCAGCCGAAGACTGGGACCAAGTGCGGACGCTCGACGACCACCGCAAAAAACTGGTGGAGCAATTCTCGACGCTGGCGAAGCATGCACCGGAACAGATCGACCCGACGCAACGCAGCCATGTATTGCCACGCATTCTCAAACTCGACCGGCAGATTCAACAGCAAATACACAGCGCCTGGCAAAAAGCGAGAAATGATCTGCTATCGCTACAACAGGCCCAACCGGGTATCGACCTGTATCACCAGCAAGATCTGCCTTGATCTTTTGATCAACGTGACATCACATCACTGATCAACCCCTGGGTCGAGGCATCGTGATCGTTCGGTGGCTGACCTTCCAACTCCGGCAGAATGGCACGAGCCAGTGTTTTTCCCAGCTCCACGCCCCATTGGTCGAAAGAATTGATACCCCAAATAATGCCCTGAACGAAAATCTTGTGCTCATACAACGCAATCAACCGGCCCAGTGAATAAGGGTTCAGCTCATCGAAAAGCAGTGAATTGGTCGGCACATTGCCGCGAAAAACCACAAAAGGCAAACGTGCCTGCAATGCCTCATCCGACAAACCGGCACGACGCAGCAAGTCCTCCGCCTCCTCCGGCGTGCGCCCTGTCATCAACGCCTCCGTTTGAGCGAGAAAATTGGACAACAGAATCCTCTGATGCAGCCGCGGTTCGTAATGTGACTTCACTGGCGCAATGAAATCGGCGGGCACCAGCTGAGTGCCCTGATGAATCAACTGATAAAAGGCATGCTGGCCATTGGTGCCCGGCTTGCCCCAAACCACCGGGCCCGTCTGATAGTCCAACACGCGTCCCTCACGATCGACAGACTTTCCATTACTTTCCATGTCTGCCTGCTGGAGATAATCCGGCAACCTGCCCAACAGCTCCGAATAAGGCAATATCGCATGGGTGGCCGCACCCAGGAAATTGACATTCCAGATACCCAGCATGGCCATGATGACCGGCATATTGCTTGCCAGCGGCGCTTCACGAAAATGTCGGTCCATCGCATGCGCACCTTCCAGCAGCGACTCGAAATGATCCATGCCGACCGCCAACGCAATCGGCAAACCAATCACCGACCAGAGCGAATAACGCCCACCGACCCAATCCCAGAAACGAAACATATTGGCCGGATCGATACCGAAAGCCTTTACCGCCTCCTCATTGGTGGAAACCGCGACAAAATGCCGGGCGATGGCCGCCTCCGACCCCGCATGTCGCAACAGCCAGTCACGCGCGGTGTGTGCATTGGTCAAGGTTTCCTGAGTCGTGAATGTCTTCGACGCCACAATGAACAACGTCGAGCCCGGATCCAACCGTTCGAGCGTGGGCGCAATATCTGCGGCATCCACATTCGAAACGAAATGCGGCCTGACACCAAGCGTCTGATAAGGCTTCAGCGCCTCACACACCATCGCCGGCCCCAGATCCGATCCACCAATGCCGATATTCACCACATCGGTGATGCGCGCACCCGATGCCCCGCGCCAATCACCGCTGTGAACCTGCTCGACAAAGGCCCGCATATGCGCCAACTCCGCATTGACCAACGGCATCACATCCTCACCGTCCACCTCCACCGGCGTGTTGGCGCGATTCCGTAAAGCCGTGTGCAATACCGCCCGGTTCTCCGTCGTATTGATCCGCTCGCCGTTGAACATCCGTTCGCGCCATAACG
>CAZTJP010000180.1:0-4748 GCA_964613895.1 uncultured Thiotrichales bacterium
ATCGCGATGGCGGATTACGGCATGGAGGATCTGTCGTACGAGATCAACGTGGCGGCGGCGCGATTGGCGCGTGAGGCGGCGGATGCAGCATCGACGCCGGAGAAGCCGCGTTTCGTCTGCGGTGTGTTGGGGCCAACCAACCGGACGGCGTCGATTTCGCCGGATGTGAACGATCCGGGCTTTCGCAATATCACTTTCGATGAGTTGGTGGCGGCATATTCGGAATCGACTCGCGGGCTGCTGGAGGGCGGCGCGGATATTATTCTGATCGAGACGGTGTTCGATACGCTCAACGCCAAGGCAGCGGTGTTTGCGGTTCAGGGCGTGTTCGAAGAGATCGGTGTGGAACATCCGGTGATGATTTCGGGCACGATCACGGATCAGTCGGGCCGAACGTTGTCGGGACAGACCACCGAGGCGTTCTATAACTCACTGCGCCATGCCAATCCGTTGTCGATCGGTCTGAACTGTGCATTGGGGCCGGATTTGCTGCGTCAGTATGTCGAGGAGATGTCGCGCGTGGCGGATGTTTTCGTGTCGGCGCATCCCAATGCCGGTCTGCCGAACGAGTTTGGTGAATATGATCTCGATGCCGAGAATATGGCAGAGCATATCCGCGAGTGGGCCGAGTCGGGATTTCTGAATATCGTTGGCGGATGCTGCGGTACGACGCCTGCCCATATCCGGGCGATGGCTGAGGCGGTCGAAGGTGTCGCGCCGAGAAAGCCGGCGACGCCCTCTGTTGCCTGTCGTCTGGCGGGGCTGGAACCGTGCAATATCGAGGCGGATTCGCTGTTCGTCAATGTGGGCGAACGTACCAATGTCACCGGCTCGGCGCGTTTCAAGCGGCTGATCAAGGAGGAGTCTTACGAGGAGGCGCTGGATGTCGCGCTGCAGCAGGTGGAGAATGGTGCGCAGATCGTCGACGTCAACATGGACGAGGGTTTGCTCGACTCGGTTACGGTGATGCCGCGGTTTCTCAATCTGATGGCGGCGGAACCGGATATTGCGAAAGTGCCGGTGATGATCGACTCGTCCAAATGGGAGGTCATCGAAGCCGGACTGAAGTGCGTACAGGGCAAGCCGGTGGTCAATTCGATCTCGCTCAAGGAGGGCGAGGAAAAATTCATCGAACAGGCGCGGCTGGTACAGCGTTATGGCGCAGCGGCCATCGTGATGGCGTTCGATGAGGAAGGTCAGGCGGATACCTGTGAACGCAAGGTGGAGATTTGTACACGTGCTTACCGGCTTTTGGTCGATCAGGTAGGGTTTCCGCCGCAGGACATCATTTTCGATCCGAATATCTTTGCGGTCGCTACCGGTATCGAGGAGCACAACAATTACGCAGTCGATTTCATCGAAGCGACTCGTGTGATCAAACGCACCTTGCCACATGCGCTGGTTTCCGGCGGCGTGTCGAATGTTTCGTTTTCGTTTCGGGGTAATAACCCGGTTCGAGAGGCCATTCACGCTGTTTTTCTCTACCATGCCATTCAGGCTGGTATGGATATGGGGATCGTCAATGCCGGGCAGTTGGCGATTTACGATGATTTGCCGGAAGAATTGCGCGAGGCGGTCGAGGATGTGGTGCTCAACCGGCGGCCGGATGCGACCGAGCGGTTACTGGAGATTGCGCCCAAGTACAACAACAAGGGCCAGCAGGAGGATGCCGCCGAAACTGCACAATGGCGGAGTTGGCCAGTCAACAAACGGCTCGAGCATGCGCTGGTCAAGGGTATTACCGAGTTCATCGATGAGGATACCGAAGAAGCACGGCTGGCGGCGAAGCAGCCGCTGGATGTGATCGAAGGCCCGCTGATGGATGGCATGAATGTGGTGGGTGATCTGTTCGGATCGGGCAAGATGTTTTTGCCGCAGGTGGTCAAATCCGCCCGAGTGATGAAAAAGGCTGTTGCCTGGTTGCTGCCCTATATCGAGGCGGAAAAAGCTGAAGGTGACATGAGTTCCAATGGCAAGATTTTGATGGCGACCGTCAAGGGCGATGTGCATGATATCGGCAAGAATATCGTGGGTGTGGTGTTGCAATGCAATGGATACGAGATCATCGACCTTGGCGTCATGGTGCCTGCAGAAACCATTTTGCGCACCGCGCGCGAGGAAAATGTCGATATCATCGGATTGTCCGGCCTGATCACGCCGTCGCTGGACGAGATGACACATGTCGCCCGGGAGATGCAGCGTACCGGTTTCGATATTCCATTGCTGATCGGTGGAGCAACGACATCGAAAGTCCATACCGCCGTCAAGATCGCGCCGGGTTATGACCATCCGGTGGTGTATGTGCCGGATGCCTCGCGTGCGGTTGGCGTGGCCGGCAAGCTGTTGTCGGAGGAGCAGAAGCCGGATTATGTTGCGGAAATCGCCCGTGAATATGCGGCCATTCGGGAGCGCCGCTCCGGCAAGCAGTCGCGGCGCAAGTCCGTCACTCTGGCGGAGGCGCGCAAGAATCGTTTTCCGGTCGACTGGGAGCGTTATTCGCCGCCACGGCCGGCAGTGCTCGATGTGATGCCGCACAACGGTTTCAGGGCCGAGCCCGTGAACGGTGGTGTGGTGCTGACCTTTGATGACTATCCATTGCAGGAGTTGGTGGAGCGTATCGACTGGTCGCCGTTTTTCGCTACCTGGGAGTTGGCCGGCAAGTACCCGAAGATTCTCGATGATGAGGTTGTGGGTGAAGAAGCGCGAAAGCTGTTCAGCGACGCACAGGCGATGCTGAAAAAGATCGTCGATGAAAAGTGGTTGACGGCGCGGGCGGTGATCGGGTTCTTTCCCGCCAATACGGTCGGTCATGACGATATCGAGATCTATGAGGATGAGTCGCGCGACAAGCCGGTGCTGACCTTGCATCATCTTCGTCAGCAGATCGAACGCAACAACAATCGTCCGAACTTCTGTCTGGCGGATTATGTTGCGCCACGTGATACCGGCATCAAGGACTACATCGGCGCGTTTGCGGTCACGGCGGGTATCGGTATCGAAAAACATCTGGAACGATTCCGCCAGGCGCATGACGACTATAATGCCATTTTGCTCGAAGCGCTGGCTGACCGGCTGGCAGAAGCGTTGGCCGAACGTATGCATGAGCGGGTACGGAAGGAATTTTGGGGTTATGCGCTGGATGAAAATCTCAGCAATGAGCAATTGATCGCCGAAGCCTATCAGGGGATTCGGCCTGCGCCTGGCTACCCGGCCTGTCCGGATCATACCGAGAAGGCGTTGTTGTGGCGTTTGCTGGAGCCGGAAAAACGTATTGGCGTCAAACTGACCGAATCCTATGCCATGTATCCAGGGGCTTCGGTCTCCGGGTGGTATTTCTCTCACCCCGATTCGAGTTACTACGGATTGGGCAAGATTCAGAAGGATCAGGTTGAGGAGTACGCAGAGCGAAAAGGGATGGGCCTGGAAGAAGTCGAGCGCTGGCTGGCGCCGGTACTGGGTTACGACACCTGAATCGCCGGTGCTTTGCAGTTCGTCAGAATGACAGATTTCGCCGGAGGGTGCCTATGCAAAAGATTCTGCTGCTGGTTGGCGTTGTCATCGTATGCATCGGCCTGCTCTGGCCCTGGCTGAAAAAGTTGCCGCTTGGCCGGTTGCCGGGCGATATCATCATCCAGAAGCCCGGGTTCAGCTTCTATTTTCCTGTGACGACCCTGATCATCATCAATGTGATCGTGTGGCTGATCATCTATCTTTTCAAAAGATGAGGGCAAACAAGGGGGCCGGCCAGCAAACCCACGTGCAAGTTGTCGGCCAGATGGAACGTAACGGTCGTGCGGGGATCCCAATATCAGGGCCGACAGTGTTTACTGGGAGCCTGCGCCGTGAAGTGGGAACCGGGCGCAAACAGCAAACGGCAGGAGTGAGAGCAATGCGATTGGGTTGGATTTTGGGATTATTGATGATGGTCAGTCAGGCGGCGCTGGCGCTGAATGTGCGTACTGTGGGCGATGATGTGGTGATCGAAGGTGCGGTGTCTCGAAGTGGTGCCAAAGCGCAGATACATTTGCAGGAGGCTGGTCCGGCTGGCCGCGCGCGATTGGTGCCGTTGTCGCGGGCGCTTGGCGTCCGTGTAGAGCGCCGTGGTCGCGATCTTCGGATCATCAATGCCTCGGGGCGTGGTCGCTACCAGGCGGTTGTCATCGAGATGAACGATGGTGGCAACCGCCAATCGTTGCGCATCGGGTTGGGAGGTGGCGGACAGCGTGTCAGGCCGGCTGCGCCGCCGGGGGTGATTCCGCGGGTATCGAGACCGGCCCGCTCATCAGCCGAGGCGCGTCACAGCGGCCCGATGCACTGGCTCAATGAAAAGGTCACCAACCTTGATCTCTCACGACGGGATCTGGCGGGTTCTTCCAGTGTCAACAGTGGTTTCGAACGGGTCGATCTGCATGGCAGCCGGCTGGCCGGCGGCCAGATGACGAACACTCGTTTCTTCCAATGCGACTTGCATCAGGTGGATTTCACTGGCGCGCGGCTGGTGAATGTTCGTTTTGAGCAGAGTGATCTGCGAGGGGTGAGCTTTCGCCATGTTCGAATGGTGAACGTTCGTTTCGATGGTTCCGATCTGACCGGGGCGCTATGGCCAAATGGCCAGATCTGTAAACCGGGTTCAGTCGGTGTTTGTCGGTAGATTGCCCTGCGTTGTTATTCGGGGTTCTTCCAGCCCCTGTCCCCGACAGTCCACCGGTGGGCTCCGCGGTAGCCCCATGTCGGGTTTACCTAGCCCG
>CAZTJP010000181.1:0-4738 GCA_964613895.1 uncultured Thiotrichales bacterium
TTGCTGTCGCAGAATTTCAAATTTCTTGAACCGGTTAACGGTACCCTGGCCACCCTTGGGGGCCTGGCTGAGCAGTATTTCCATGACGATCCAAGCACTTCGCTCATCAAGGCCCGGCAGTTTTGCGAGCTTCTGACACGGCTTCACGCTGCGCATATGGGGTTGTTGGAAGAGCCGGACGAGACGCAAAGCGCCTTGCTGCGGCGGCTCCGATACGAACGTGCCATACCCGACAAGGTTCTGGATGTTCTCCATTTCATTCGCAAGACAGGCAACGCGGCTGTGCATGAAGCAGCCGGGGATCACCGGCAGGCGCTGACGGCCCTCAAGATGCTGGTCCAGTTGGGCATCTGGCACTACCGGGTCGTGCGGAACGATCCGAAGTTTTCCAATGGGCCATTCATCCCGCCCGCACGTCCGAAAGACACCAGCGCCGAGCTGGCCGAGGAATTGGACCGCCTGCGGGCGGAAAGGGATGCTGCGATAGACGAGGCCGAAAAAGCCCGTGAAGCGGCGCAGCAAGCCGTTCTGAGCGCCGAAACGGCAGCCGAACGGCAGCAGCGGGAGGCGCGGGAACGGGAAGAATGGGAAGCGCTGGCCGCTCAGATAGACCAGGAGAAGACCCGGCTTGAGCAGGAATTGGAGGAACTGCAATCCAAGGCGGCGACGGCCACCTATGAAGAGCGCAAGGCGTTCATCCAGACGGCGCAGGGTGCCACAACCGCTATTGATCTTGATGAAGCGGCAACCCGCGATCTGATTGACCAGCAATTGCGCGATTGGGGCTGGGAGGCCGATAGCGTCGAGCTTCGCCATGCCAAGGGGGCGCGACCGGCCAAGGGGCGCAGGCTGGCGATTGCCGAATGGCCAACCGCAAGCGGCCCTGCGGATTATGCCCTGTTCATTGGCCTTGATTGCGTCGGGATTGTTGAGGCCAAGCGCTATCGCAAGAACGTGTCGGCAGCGATTGATCAGGCCGAGCGCTACGCCAAAGATATCCAGTATGACAACCTGCCCGAAGAATGGGAGGGCGGGTATCGCGTGCCGTTTGTGTTCGCAACCAATGGCAGGCCGTATCTCAAACAGATTGAGACTGAGAGCGGCATCTGGTTCCGCGATGTTCGGCTGCCAACCAACCGCCGCCGGGCACTTGTCGAATGGCCAACGCCGGAGGGGCTTAAGGCCCGGCTGGAGACGGATCGGAAGGCCGCCGAGGAAGCACTCAAGAGCAAGCCCTTTGATTTCGGCTTCCAGCTTCGCCCTTACCAGAAGACGGCTATTGAGAAGGTGGAGGAGGCCCTCTCGAAGGACCAGCGGGAAATGCTGGTGGCAATGGCAACGGGAACTGGCAAGACCAAGCTGGCCATCGCCATGCTATACCGCCTTCTGGCCACCAAGCGTTTTCGCAACATCTGCTTCGTTGTTGACCGTTCGGCGCTGGGCAAACAGACCAGCGATGAATTCATGAGCACGGCCATCGAAGGCCCAAAGACCTTTGGTCAGTTGTTCGGCATGAAGGGCCTTGAAGACGTGAAGCCGGATGAAGAAACCCGCCTGCACATCTGTACCATCCAGGGCCTGGTCAAGCGCGTGCTGTTTACCGATGATCCCGCCGATACGCCACCGATTGATCAGTATGACCTGATCGTGGTGGATGAATGCCACCGGGGCTATCTGCTGGATCGGGAAATGTCCGATGCCGAGCTGAGCTTTCGTGGGCAGGATGACTACATCTCGAAATACCGGCGGGTGCTGGAATATTTCGATGCGGTAAAGATCGGCTTGACGGCCACACCGGCCCTGCATACGGCGCAAATCTTTGGCGATCCGATCTATACCTATACCTACCGCGAAGCCGTCATTGACGGCTGGCTTATCGACCACGAACCCCCGATCAGGATCGAGACCGAGTTGAGCACCGGGGGGATCAAATTTGCCCAGGGCGAGGAATTCGAGGCGGTCGATACCAAGACCGGCGAAGTTGACCTGCACACGGCGCCGGACGAGCTGAATTTCGAGGTCGAGGCCTTCAATCGCCGCGTCATCACGGTGGAATTCAATCGCGTCGTGGCCGAGGAACTGGCCCGCCAGATCGACCCTTCATTGCCCGGCAAAACCCTGATCTTTGCCGTGAACGATGCCCATGCCGATATTGTGGTGGATGAACTCAAGAAGGCGTTCGAGGCGCAATATGGCCAGATCGAGGATGCCGCCGTGCGCAAGATCACCGGCAGTATCGAGAACGGCAACTCGGCCCGGATCAACAAGGTCATTCGCTCATTCCGCAACGATGCCTTTCCCAAGGTTGCAGTGACGGTTGACCTGCTGACCACCGGCATCGACGTGCCCAAGATCACCAACCTGGTGTTTATCCGCCGGGTCAACAGCCGCATTCTCTATGAGCAGATGCTGGGCCGCGCCACCCGGCGTTGCGACGAGATCGGCAAGGAAGTGTTCCGCATTTTCGACGCGGTGGACCTCTATTCCACCTTGCAGGACCTGACCCAGATGCGCCCGGTGGCGAGCGACCCGAAGCTGACCTTCGAACAGCTTTTTGATGAACTGGCCCAGGTGGATGAGGACGAGCAGCGCGAGATCGTGCGCGATCAAATCCTGGCCAAGCTGCACCGCAAATTGCGCAAGCTGCCCTCGAAAGTGGAAGAGGCCATTCGCGACCTGACCGGCGAAAGCGCCGAGGAGCTGCGCGACCGCCTGCGGGAGAACTCGCTGAAACACGCCTCGGACTGGGCGCGCAAACACGCCGGTATTGGCAAAATCCTCGATTGGGACCCGGACGGCACCGGGCCGAACCTTGTGCCGATCTCGACCCACGCCGACGCCCTGCACGCGGTCACGCGCGGCTATGGCGATGCCGACAAGCCCGAAGACTTCCTCGACACCTTCAAATCCTTCGTGCGCAACAACCAGAACCAGATCGCCGCCCTCTCCGTGGTGGTGCAGCGTCCACGCGAGCTGACCCGGCAGGAGCTGCGCAACCTGCGGCTGGAACTCGACCGGATCGGCTTTTCCGAGGCCAATTTGCGCCGCGCCTGGAACGATGCCTCTAATGAGGACATCGCTGCTTCCATCATCGGTTTCATCCGGCAAGCGGCGATTGGCGACCCCCTGATCCCCTTTGACGAGCGTGTCAGGCAGGCCACCCGCGCCATCCTGGCCAGCGGCACCTGGTCCGACCCGCAGAAAACCTGGCTGCGCCGCATCGCCGAGCAGATCGAGAAAGAAATTGTCGTTGACCGACAAGCCCTTGACGAAGGCACCTTCAAACAGCATGGAGGCTTTGAACGTCTCAACAAGGTCTTTGACGGCCGCCTTGAGGCGATCCTTGAAGACTTCAACGAAGAACTCTGGAAAGTGGGCGCATGAAGCCGAGAACCGCCGATATTGTCGATAAATTGTGGAAGGAAAGCAAAACCCTGCAAGGGGCGGGCATTTCGATCCTGCATTACGTGAACGAACTCACCTACCTGCTGTTCCTCAAGATGCTGGTGGAAACCGATCAGGAAAACCGTATCCCCGCCGATTACGGCTGGCCGCAACTGGCCGCCCTCGAAGGCGGCGACCAGCTTCGCTATTACAGGAAACTGCTCTTGGACCTCGGCGACCCGCAGATCGTCTCCGACCCGATGGTGCAGGCGATCTTCACCGACGCACAGACCCACCTGCGCGAACCCAAGGACCTCAAGACCCTCACCACCAATATCGACAAGATCGACTGGTTCTCGGCCCGCGAGGACGGGCTGGGCGACCTTTACGAGGGCCTGATGCAAAAGGTCATGTCCGACACCAAGTCCAAGGCCGGGCAGTATTTCACCCCGCGCCCGCTGATCGACAGCATCATTCGCCTGGTCCAGCCCCAGCCGGGCGAGGTGGTGCAGGACCCGGCCGCAGGCACCGGCGGCTTTCTGATCGCCGCTGACCGCTATATCAAGGACCACACCGACGACCTGTTCCAACTGACCGAGGATCAGGGCCATTTCCAGCGCAAGCAGGCCTTTCGCGGCCATGAATTCGTGCCCGACACCCGCCGCCTGTGCGTGATGAACATGCTGCTGCACGGCATTGAAAGCCTGATCGGGCTGGAGGATAGCTGCTCGCCTGCGGGCGAGGCGCTGGGCCGCGCCGATGTCATCCTGATGAACCCGCCCTTCAACAAGATGCCCGGCACCGTCAACCGCCCCGATTTCTCGATCACGGCGGGCGAGCGCGTGGGGCCGATGCCGTTTCTGGAACATGCCGTGCGGGCGCTCAGGCCCGGCGGGCGTTGCGCCATTGTCATGCCCGACAACATCCTGTTCGGCGACGGCACCGGGGCCGAGCTGCGCCGCTTCGTGATGGCCAATTGCAACCTGCACACGGTTCTGCGCCTGCCCACGGGGATTTTCTATGCCCAGGGCGTGAAAACCAACGTGCTGTTTTTCACCCGCGTGACCCGCGAAATCATGCCCGCCGACCACGCCAGCAGCGCCACCGAGGCCGTGTGGTTTTACGACCTGCGCACCAACATGCCTGCATTTGGCAAGACCAACCCGCTGAAACCCGATGATTTCGCCGATTTCGAGGCCAGCTTCGGCCCCGACCCGCTAGGCGGCGCCGCGCGCGAGGACGAGGGCGAAGAAGGCCGCTGGCGGCGCTTCAGCCGCGAGGACATCGCCGCGCAGGGCGATAACCTCGACATCACCTGGCTGCGCGAGGAAAACGGCGACGAAGAAGACATGCT
>CAZTJP010000182.1:0-4733 GCA_964613895.1 uncultured Thiotrichales bacterium
TCCCTGCGGCCGACGTCCGTGAATGGCCGCTGCCCACCGGGCTGCTCCGAGGGGCTCGTTAATCTGGTGAGGAATCCGGGTTAAGCAGGTTGTGGAGTGCAGTCACTTGTTGCTCAAGTGTTTCCAGGGTGCCGCTGTTATCGATGATATGGTCGGCGCGCTGGAGTCGTTCGTGTCGGGGCATTTGCTGGGCGAGTATTTTTTCGACGTGTTGCCGGTCGACGTGGTCGCGTGCCATGACACGCTGGATTTGTTGTTCGACCGGGACGTCGACGACGATGGCGAGATCGACGAGGTCGTCGAAGTGTTTTTCGAACAGCAGCGGTACGACGACGAGGCAGTAGGGAATGTCGGTATCTTTCAGGTGCTGGATTTGTTGCTGGATTTGTTGCCGGATGGCGGGGTGGAGGATGGATTCGAGGTGTTGGAGTTGTTGGGGATCCTGGAAGACGCGTTTGCGCAGGGCGAGACGATCGATGCTGCCGTCATCGGCGATGACGGCGTCGCCCCATTGCCGCTGGATCAGGTTGGTGACGGGTTGGCCGGGTGCGGTGAGGGCGTGTGCGATGGCATCGGCGTCGATGACGGGGACGCCGAGTCGGGAGAAGATTTCGCTGGCGGCGGTTTTTCCGCTGCCGATGCCGCCTGTCAGTCCGGCAACGATCATGAGTATCCTGTCAGGTGCAGATAGCTGTGGACCAGTTTGGGGCCCCACAGCAGGGCTGTCCAGCCGGCGATGGCGAGGAAGGGGCCGAAGGGAATCGGGTTGCCTTGCTGGTGTCGGCCAGCGGCGATCATGCCGATGCCGATGGCGGCGCCGGTGAGGGAGGAGAGGATGACGATCAGTGGCAGAGTTGTCCAGCCTGTCCAGGCGCCGAGTGCGGCGAGCAGTTTGAAGTCGCCATAGCCCATACCTTCCTTGCCGGTGGCGAGCCGAAACAGGTGATAGACGGACCAGAGGGCGAGGTAGCCGAAGACGGCGCCGAGCAGGCTGCTGACGTAGTCGGTGAACCCGGCGCCGGTGAGGTTGACCAGTAGGCCAAGCCAGAGCAGGGGTTGGGTGATCTGGTCTGGCAGCAGTTGGGTTTTGAGGTCGATGATACTGAGTGCGATCAGCGCCCAGGTGAAGATCAGCGCGGCGAGTGTGTGCCAGTGGTAGCCGAAGTGCCAGGCGACCAGGGCGGAGAGCATGGCGGTCAGCAGTTCGATCAGCGGGTATTGTAGCGAGATGCCTGTGCCGCAGTGACGGCATTTGCCCCGCTGGAGCAGATAGCTGAGCAGCGGTATGTTTTCAGTCGCGCGCAGCCGTGTGCCGCAGGCGGGGCAGGTGGAGCGCGGGGTTGCGAGATTGAAGGGTTCTTCGTGCGGTGGCTCGTCCGTCGCGCCAGTCAGTGCAGCGCATTCCCGAGCCCATTGGCGTTCCATCATGATCGGCAGTCGGTAGATCACGACGTTGAGGAAACTGCCAACCAGCAGCCCGAGCAGGCCGGCCGAGATCAGCAGTGCCGGCGGTGAATGCTGTAGCAGCGAGAGCACGTGCTGTCAGACGACCGAGCCGAGCTTGAAGATGGGCAGGTACATGGCCACCACCAGACCGCCGATCAAGACGCCCAGGATGGCCATGATCAACGGTTCCAGCAGTGAGCTGAGGCCATCGACGGCATTGTCCACCTCTTCTTCGTAGAAGTCTGCGACCTTGCCCAGCATGTGGTCGAGCGAGCCGGATTCTTCACCGATGGCGACCATTTGTACCACCATGTTGGGGAATACGCCGGTGTTGCGCATCGATTGTTGCAGTTGCATGCCGCTGGCGGCATCGTCGCGCATGGCCAGGGTGGCGTCGGAGTAGACGGCATTGCCGGTGGCTCCGGCGACCGAGGTCATGGCTTCTACCAAGGGTACGCCGGCCGAGAACATGGTCGACAGGGTGCGGGCAAAACGGGCGATGGCGGATTTCTTGATGATACTGCCGAAAATCGGTGCCTTGAGCAGGTAGCGGTCGAGTGCCCGGCGAAATTTCAGCGAGCGGCGGTGAATCTGGACAAAGCCCATCACGACAGCAATGATGCCACCGAAGATGAGGTACCAGTAGTCACGAAAGATTTCGGACAGGTGGATCACGAACTGGGTGAAGGCAGGCAGGTCGGCACCGAAGTCCTTGAACAGGTCCTGGAAGGTGGGAACGACGAAGATCAGCAGTATGGTCGTGACGATAAACGACATGATCATGACGGCGGTGGGGTAGAACATCGCCTTGCGGATCTTGGATTTGATGGATTCGGTTTTTTCCTTGTAGATGGCGATCCGGTCGAGCAGGGATTCGAGCGATCCGGATTGTTCACCGGCATCGACGAGGTTGACGAACAGCTCGTCGAAATGGCGCGGGTGACGGGAGAGAGCATCCGCCAGCGTGTTACCGCTCTCGATATCGGACTTGACGGTCAGGATCAGGTCCTGCATGGCGGGGTTTTCATGGCCCTTGCCGATGATCTCGAAGGCCTGGACCATCGGTACGCCGGCGGCGATCATGGTTGCCAGCTGGCGGGTGAAGATGGCGATATCCTTGCCCTTGATGGATTTTTTGGGCGTGAACAGGGGCTTGGGCTTTTTCTTGACCTTGCTGGGAATGATCCCTTGCCGGCGCAGATCCGCCTTGACCAGGGTTTCGGACGGACCAATGGATTCGCCCTTGACCTTGTCGCCCTTGCGGTTGGTGCCTTCCCAGATGAATGTTGCTTTGTCGGCCATGGTTGCCATTGCAGTTCCTTCCCTTGGTTACGGTGATCAGTCCTTGGTCACCCGGTTGACTTCCTCGAGACTGGTGATGCCTTCACGCACCTTGTCGAGTCCCGATTCCCGAAGATCCTTGATGCCTTCCTTGCGGGCCTGGTCCGCCAGCTGGATGGCATTGCCGTTTTCCATGATGAGGCGGCCCATTTCATCCGATATGGGCATTACCTGAAAGATACCAACCCGGCCCTTGTAGCCCCCAGTGCATTTGTCACATCCCGCTGCTTTATAGATCTTCAGTGAATCCAGTTCGTCTTCGCGAAAACCTTCCTCGAGCAACGCCGCGCGAGGCAGGTCGTCGATCTGCCGGCAGTGGGGGCAAAGCCGCCGGGCGAGCCGCTGGGCGATGATCAGCGAGACGGAAGAAGCGATGTTGTAGGGCGGAATGCCCATGTTCGCCAGACGAGTCAGGGTTTGGGGTCCGTCGTTGGTATGCAGGGTGGAGAGCACCAGGTGGCCGGTCTGTGCCGCCTTGACAGCGATCTCCGCGGTTTCCAGATCACGAATCTCGCCAACCATGATGACGTCCGGATCCTGACGCAGAAAGGCGCGCAGAGTGGCGGCGAAATCCAGTCCGATCTTGGGCTGGACATTGACCTGGTTGACGCCGGGCAGATTGATCTCGGCGGGGTCTTCTGCTGTCGAAATGTTTCGGTCCGGCGTGTTGAGAATGTTCAGGCCGGTATAGAGCGAGACGGTTTTCCCGCTGCCGGTGGGCCCGGTCACCAGGATCATGCCATAGGGCTTGGCCAGAGCGTCGAGATAGAGCTGTTTCTGATGATCGTCATAGCCCAGTGCGTCGATCCCCAGCTTGGCTGAAGACGGGTCCAGCAGACGCATGACGATTTTTTCGCCGTACAGCGTCGGACAAGTATTGACGCGAAAGTCCATGGCGCGTTTTTTGGAGATCTGCACCTTCATTCGGCCATCCTGCGGGATCCGGCGTTCCGAGATGTCCATGCGCGACATGACCTTGATGCGTGCAATGATCTTTGGTGCCAGATTCAAGGGTGGATTGGCGATCTCGCTGAGTACGCCATCCATGCGAAAACGCACCCTGAACTGTTTCTCGTAGGTTTCGATGTGGATATCCGAAGCGCCGCGGCGAATGGCATCCAGCAGCATTTTGTTGACGAAACGAACCACCGGTGTTTCGTCCATTTCCGAGGTGCTCGCCAGGTTGTCATTGGTTTCTTCGGAGGCGACTTCGAGATTGTCGAGGTCTTCTTCCAGATCGAGTTCCTGCCATGACGAGAGCGTTTCTGTGGCATCCAGCACTTTTTCGATCAAGGCTTCGAGCTTGTCGACTTCTGCCAGCACCGGCTCGGTCGGAATACCCGTAGTGAATTTGAACTCATCGAGTGCCGCCAGATTCATGGGGTCGGCAATGGCGACGTAGAGGCGGTTGTTACGCTGGAAGATAGGCAGCGCAGTGTATTTGCGAACCAGGGACTCCTTCAGTTCGAGGGTGGGCATCGATTCCCGCTCGATCACGGAGATATCCAGCAGAGGCAGGCCGAATACCGCGGATGCCGCCTGAGCGACCTGAGCGGGATTGGCGTAGCCTTTGTCGATCAGTACCTTGATGAGAGCGTCGTCGCTGGTATTGACTTGTTGCTGAGCTTCGGCCGCCCGTTCGATGCTCAGAATATTGTCATCGACCAGCCGCCGAATCAGGGCATTGAGCTTTGTCGTGGTTGCTGGGGCATTCATCTGCGCGTATCAAACATCCATAGTCAGGCTCCATTATACGCGAGCGACCGCCAAAGTCCTGAAAAAAGCGCCAAAATGCCGGTTCACGGGGGTCTGCGGTGGAGATCTTCTGCGTAACGCCGGCAGTCTCAAACGAAGAAGCCCCTCGCGGGGAGGGGCTTCAAGGACTCGGGCTGACCCGAAATCAGAGGTTCTGACGGCATTCCTTCGGCAGATACTTGTTGGGAATG
>CAZTJP010000183.1:0-4714 GCA_964613895.1 uncultured Thiotrichales bacterium
CCGATGACCTCTCTGCCCGGCAAGCGCTGGAGCTGCTCTATCAGCTCAAGGAAAAAGTCTGAGCCACGGCAATCAGCGCGCCGCATTGGACGGTCGCAGTCGTGACCTGGTGAGAAATCCGGGCTAAGATTGACCCAGGTTCATGACTGGAGAATACCGATGACCTTCGTCGTCACCGAAAACTGCATCAAATGCAAATACACCGACTGCGTGGAAGTCTGCCCGGTCGACTGCTTCCATGAAGGCCCCAACTTTCTCGTCATCGATCCCGATGAATGCATCGACTGCACCCTGTGCGAACCCGAATGCCCCGCCGAAGCCATCTTTGATGAGGAAGATCTGCCGCCCGATCAAAAGGCATTCCTCGAACTCAACGCCGAACTGGCGAAGGAATGGCCAGTCATCACTCAAATGAAAGAGCCTCTGCCCGATGCTGAAGAATGGGACGGCAAACCCAACAAGCTGCAATACCTCGAACGCTGACAGATCCATGCGCCCGAGGTCACTCTGAAAATGTTAGCTCGCTACCACTTATCGCGAAAATCCCCACGGGCGCACCCTCTTTCGTGAATTCGTTCACAGAATTCTCTCCTCAACCCGACTCTAATAACCCAAAGCCAGTGGCAAAGAGCTTGTTACGGTTCCCGTGAACGGCTCGCAGTGGGCGCTGCGAGGCAGTGGAGTCGTGCAACTCACCGGCACATGCCGACAAACAGGGACAGCCAGAAGGCTTACAATAATTTCCAACCATGGGCATTGTATGTTTGTACTTGGGGAATTCCGTTTGGAGAACGGCATCTCGCATCAGTCATCCAGCGCAGCTGTCACATCGAACAGTGTAGCTGGCTCGACCACCACACATCGCTCGTACCACCAATCCCCCGGAGGCCGCTGAGATGGGCGTTACCGCAATCACCACCGAGATGCCGCGCCCGGAGTTCCTGGAACGGCATGAAATGGTTGGCAACAGCCCGGTCATGCGCAACATCTTCAAGCAGATCGGGAAAATGGCACGAGTCGATGCCCCGGTGATGATCAATGGCGAATCGGGCACCGGCAAGGAAGTCGCCGCACGGCGGATCCACAATCTATCCAATCGTGCCAGCGGCCCGTTCGTAGCAGTCAACTGCGCCGCCATCCCCCACAATCTGATCCATTCCGAACTGTTCGGCCATGAGAAAGGCGCCTTCACCGGCGCGGGCCAGCGCAAGATCGGACGGATCGAGTCCGCCAATGGCGGTACCATCTTTCTCGACGAGATCGGTGATCTGACACTCGACCTGCAAGTCAACCTGCTGCGATTTCTTCAGGAAGGCACCATCGAGCGCGTCGGCGGCACCGAGAGCATGGAACTCGATATCCGGGTCATCTCCGCCACCCACGTGGACCTCAGCAAAGCCGTCGAGGAAGGCCGTTTCCGCGAGGATCTGTTCTATCGGCTGAATGTGTTGCACCTGGTGCTGCCACCGCTGCGTGAACGGGAAAACGATATTCTCGAGATCGCCGAACTCAATCTGCGAAAATTCAGGGCCGAATCTCCCGGCTCCCGGGTGCGCGGCTTCACCGAGGATGCCAAGCGGCTGATGAACGTTTATCACTGGCCTGGCAACATCCGCGAACTGGTCAACCTGGTACGACGCGCGGTGGCCATGTGCGACAAGGAATTGATCGGCCCCGAAGACCTGGGCCTGGAACGTCGTTCCCCCAACCGTAATCACATCGCCACGTTGGCCGAAATCAAGGAAGAGGCCGAAAAGAAGGCGGTGATCGCCGCGTTGCGCAGAAATCGTGACAACATCGCCGCGGCCTCCCGTCAGCTTGGCGTGTCGCGCGTCACACTCTATCGACTGATCGAGAAATACGAGCTCTCAAAGTAATAACTGGCTCAAATTTCGAAACTTTTTCGATTGAATCCACATCCCGGGCGACTACCATTAGCCTGTTTCCCCAACGCGATTCATTTCGCAATCTGAAGGCATGGGAGGGTACATCATGGATACTCGGGGCAGTTTGGCCAAGGCCAGCCGATCTTCACACCTGTTATTGAAATCCGCAGCGGCCATATTACTGCTCGGCGCATTCAACTCAGCCTGGGCGCTTGCCGCACGGGGTGTTCTGTCGAACATCAAAGGCCAAGTCATCGTCAAGCACGGCGAAGACAACAGCGTTGCGGTGGACAACACCCGAATCACGGCTGGCGATGTCATTCTAACCTTCGGTGGCTCCTCGGCGAAAGTCCGGCTCCATGACTGTACGGTCAACATCGGGCCCGACTCGCTGTTTGCCGTCAAGAGCTACAAGAACTGCAAGACGGCTCAGGCCAATGTCATCGCCATGGATCCCTCGTTCATGCCCAAGCAGGTCAAGCTGACGCCGGCACAGATCAGAACCAAGAAACAGGTCAAGAAAGCCAGCCGGGACGTGGGCCGGCTTTTCGATGAACCCGGCGTTCTGACACCACGCGGCAAGTGGATCATCGAACCTTCGTTCGCCTACAGTCACTCGACCGCGACCAAAGTCGCCATCCAGGGCCTGTCGGTGCTGCCGGCGGTAGCCATTGGCCTGATCGACGTCTCCGAAGTCCAGCGTAATACGGTGACCGGCGCGCTTTCATTCCGTTATGGCATCAGCAATCGAATCGAGATCGAAACGAAAGTGCCCTACACCTACCGCACCGAAAACAGCCGGCGGCGTGACGTCGGCGTAGGCACATCCGGAGACAAGGTCAATGGTACCGACGGTGCCGGAATCGGCGATCTGGAACTGTCCCTTCGCTACCAGATCACAGCCATCAAGCCTCATAAACCGTATTTTCTCGGTAACCTCCGCCTGAAAAGCCGTACCGGTATCGACCCGTTCGAAGTCAAACGCCGTGAAATCATCAACCAACAGGATGGCAACGTCATCGGCTCTGAACTGCTCGAACAGCCCACCGGTTCCGGCTTCTGGGCCCTGCAGCCCAGCGTCACCATGGTCTATCCCACCGAACCCTCGGTACTGTTCGGCAATATCAGCTATTTGGTCAATTTCTCCCGGGACATCGGTGGAGATACCGGCGTCGTCGATCCGGGTGATGCCATCGGTTTCAACTTCGGTATCGGTTTCTCCGTCAACCCCAGAACCTCGTTCAGCCTCGGCTATGACCATTCCATCGTGCTGAAAACCAAGACCCAAAGCAATGGCATCGACGCCACCTTCGACACCATCCAGATCGGCACCTTGTTGGTCGGGCTCTCCCATGTCACCGCATCCGACCGGAATCTCAGCCTGTCGCTCGGCATCGGCGCCACCGATCAATCGACCGACATTCAACTGTCGTTCAAGACACCTTTCAATCTGTTTTGATGCCGGCCCGGTCAATGGCCGGGCCAAGCCCGCATTTCTCACAGCATCACGACTGCGGCCGCCCAATGCGGCGCCCTCTGTGACCTGCGCAGCATAGCGAATGTTTTCGCTTGAAATATCGGCCCGTGCCCCCAATAATGGAACCATGATGTGGTGCCATTGCGAGCACACATCCTGACACACCGGTTTCTACACAGATTCGGGGGCGACATGGCTTCGACGTGGGTATCGAAACTTGAGGTGCATGCCGAGGTGACAGCGTAGCCTCGTAAACTATCCAGCTGTATTGTTATAGTTGCAAACGACGATAACTACGCTCTAGCTGCTTAAACCAGCTAGCATCCGACTGGTTCGTGCTTGTGCGTCCAGCCCGGGTGTCATGATCACAAGATCGCGGGTAGACACGCCTTGGGTCGAACCGCTAAATCTTACCAGGGCTCGCGAACCGGAATCCTGATCGTCGGAGTCCGGGGAGCTAAATCAAAAGACGAATCTAAGCATGTAGTACCGATAGCAGAGAACCTGCGGACGCGGGTTCGATTCCCGCCGCCTCCACCAATTCCGTGGCTTTCCTGCCAGGCGATGCAAGCTCGTCTGGCGGATCCATGCGCGGCCCTCGGTCGTGAACGCCGGCCACCACACCACCTTGAGTGACCTCGCTACGCGAGCCGGTGGGAAATCCAGGCTAACGAATCAGGTGGATATCGATACCCAGATCCAGCGACGACCAAGCTCTGTCCGCCGTGAACACCGTGGCATCCAACTCACTGGCAAGGGCCAGACAGGCCCGATCCGCCAGGGAAAGCCCCAGTCCGCGCACCTCTACCCATAGCCGCGCAGCCTGTTCTGCCTGTTCAGCGGTAAACGGCTCGAACACGACGCCGACATCGACAAACTCCGCCTGCATGCCATCGACCACCACCTGCCGGCGCAATGATTTTTGCAACACCTCCGACCAATTGACAGCCGAAACCCGTGCCCCATCGAGCACTGCGGAGACCTTGTCCCCGCCCGGCTCGTCATGCAGAAACGCCAGCAGCGCAGAGGCGTCGAGGACCACACTCAAGACTCGTGCTCCTCCCTGGCAGCCTCAGCCCGTCGCTCGCCGATCAATTCCTCCACCAAACTGACCCCTCGGGGAATATGGCGAAAGCGATCACGCAAGCGCTTCTCGATGGCTTCACGCCGCTCCAGCACCAGGCTTTCCCCCACCTGACGCGCCACCAGGCGATCACCCGGCTGGAACCCGAGAGCCTTGCGGAGATGCGCAGGAATCACAACTCTGCCCTGGGCGCCGATCTGGATTTCACTGCCAGTACGTGCCATACCAAACCTCATATGCCATATGATATAAATTGTGACACATAGC
>CAZTJP010000184.1:0-4712 GCA_964613895.1 uncultured Thiotrichales bacterium
GCGCGTTCGAGCGCCTCGAGCTTGCGCAGCCTGCCGGTGGCAACGATCTCCCGAATCTTGTTGGCCAGATCCTTGCCAATGGTTGGCAACGTTTCCAGCGATTCGCCTGCGGCAACCATGTCGGCGAGACTGTGTGACAAGCCTTGCACGGTGCGTGCGGCATTGCGATAGGCGCGAATGCGAAAGGGGTTGTCGCCCTGGATTTCCAGCAGGTCGGCAATCCGGTCGAAGATGGCGGCGATTTCGCTGTTACTGACGTGCATGCATAGAGGATAGACGGAATGCAAACCTCAAGCATGCCGGATTCCGGCCGGTTCCAGCAGTGGTGGCAAGGATGACGGCCGGGAATGGCCTCAGTGCCGGCCCGCTTTCGTGGTCATTTCCAGCAGGTGGATGCGTCTTGAGTCGGCTTTGATGACGGTGAAGTGGAAGCGGTCGATGGTGACTTCGTCACCGGGATTGGGGAGTCGTCCCAGGGTTTTCGAGATCAGGCCGCCGATGGTGTCGACGTCGTCATTGCTCAGCGAGGCGTTGAAATGTTCGTTGAATTCCTCAATCGGTGTGAGGGCCTTGATGGTGTAGTGGCCCGGGCGCTTTTCCAGGATGGCGTTGTCCACTTCTTCGGTATCGTGTTCGTCGTCGATTTCGCCGACGATCTGTTCCAGTACATCTTCGATGGTGATCAATCCGGCGACGGCGCGGTATTCATCGACGACGATGGCCATATGGTTGCGGTTGTGGCGAAACTCGTTGAGCAGGACGTTGAGGCGTTTGCTTTCGGGTACCAGCACGGCTGGCCGGAGGACGTCGGTGAGCACGAAGGGCAGGCTGTGCGCGGGGTTGAGGTAGCGCAGCAGGTCCTTGGCGAGCAGGATGCCGATGACCGTGTCCTTTTTGTCCGAGATGACGGGGAAACGCGAGTGGCCGGAGCGGACGATGACGTCGAGCATTTCCTCGATGGTGGATTGTTCGTTGAGGGTCACCATCTGGGAGCGCGGGATCATGATGTCGCGCGCCTGCATGTGACTGACCTGCAGGGCGCCTTCGATCATGGAGAGCGCGCTGCTGTCGATCAGTTGGCGGCGTTCGGCGTTGTGGAGGAGTTCGAGTAGCTGTGCCTGGTCGGCCGGTTCGGTACGCAGGGATTTTCCCAATCGCTCCAACCAGTTGCGATGGTCAGAGGCCGGAGGATAGTCTTCGTGCATTGAGTGGTTTGGTGAGAAGAAAGCATCAAAATACCGACTTGGCGCGGTGATGACAAGAAAGCAGGGGAGGGAGCAGGTCGAATGGTTCACATTTTTCGACGGTCGCAGTCGTGACCCTGTGAGAAATCCGGGCTGGTACTTTTGTCAGTGGTAGGGGTTGGCGATGCCGGCGCGCGCGAGAATCTCGATTTCGCGCTGTTCCATGTCCTCGGCCTGTTCGGGCGTCTGGTGGTCATGGCCCAGCAGGTGGAGGACGCCGTGGACCAGCAGATGGCGCAGGTGATGGTCGAGGGCTTTGTGTTGCTCGACAGCTTCGCGTCGGGCCACCGGTACGCAGAGCACGAGATCGCCGATCGATGGGTCGTCGATCCATTCAGGCACATCGCTGGGAAACGAGAGGATATTGGTTGGGCCGGATTTGTGCCGATAGCGCTGGTTGAGCCGAGCGCTTTCTGCTTCGCCGACGAGCCGCAGCAACACGGTTTTGCCGTCCAGATCGGGAAAGTCGTGGTCCAGCCATTGGCGCAGTTGATCGGCGCCGGGCAGATCGGGGTCGTCCAGCGCAAACTGGATATCGGCCTCAAGCCCCATTGGGCGCGCCGTGGCTGTCGTAGGCTTCGACGATGCGTTTGACCAGCGGGTGGCGGACGACATCGCGGGCGCTGAAGAAGTTGAAGCTGATGCCTTCGACATCGTGCAGGATCTTGATGACTTCGCGCAGCCCGGAGGCCTGGCCGCGCGGCAGGTCGATCTGGGTGACATCGCCCGTGACAACGGCGGTGGAGCCGAAGCCGATGCGGGTGAGGAACATTTTCATCTGCTCGGCGGTGGTGTTTTGCGCTTCATCGAGGATGACGAAGGATTCATTGAGCGTGCGGCCGCGCATATAGGCCAGCGGGGCGATTTCGATGATGTTGCGTTCCAGCAGTTTGGCGACCCGTTCGAAGCCGAGCATTTCGTAGAGCGCATCGTACATGGGGCGCAGATAGGGGTCGATCTTCTGCGCCAGGTCGCCGGGCAGGAAGCCGAGCCGTTCGCCGGCTTCGACCGCGGGGCGCACCAGCACCAGCCGGCGGACACGTTCCGATTCGAGTGCTTCGACAGCGCAAGCGACGGCCAGATAGGTCTTGCCGGTGCCGGCCGGGCCGATGCCGAAGGTGAGGTCGTGACGCTGGATGTTTTCCAGATATTCGCCTTGCAGCCGGCCGCGGGCGCGGATGACGCCACGCCGGGTCTTGACGGAGACCGGCGCGGGCGCTTCGGTTTGTTCCAGCGCCGGGGCGATATTGGATTCCTGCAGGAACAGATGTGTCTTGGCGGGCGTGAGCTGTTCCGAACCGGCGATACGGTAGAGATCGTTCAGCAGCGTGCGCGCCGCAGCGGTGGAACGTTTGGGGCCGATGACGTTGAATTGCGCGCCGCGGTTGTTGATCTCGACGCCCAGACGGCGCTCCATCTGCCGCAGGTGTTCATCGAACTGTCCGCACAGGTTGGCCAGTTGTTCGTTGTCTTCCGGTTCGAGAGAAAAGCTCAGGGATTGAAGTTGTTCAGTCAATGCCGTGAATTCAGGAGGCTTGTTGCAAAGGTTCCGGCGTTGCCACCAGTTCACCACGCAGCGAGT
The DNA here is from genome assembly GCA_964613895.1 of uncultured Thiotrichales bacterium. Lineage (GTDB taxonomy): Bacteria > Pseudomonadota > Gammaproteobacteria > UWMA-0217 > UWMA-0217 > HyVt-560. Next base: position 2,827 of record CAZTJP010000184.1, read on the forward strand.
TGGGCAGCGCTTCGGTGATTATAACATCGACGAACTGGCCGATCAGGCTGGCGTCGGCGGGGAAGTTGACGACGCGGTTGTTCTCGGTGCGGCCTGCCATGATCGCAGGATCCTTGCGAGAGGGCCGTTCGACCAGGATGCGCTGACGGCTGCCGACCATGGCGGTGCTGATGGCGTTGGCCATGTCGCTGATGCGGGCCTGCAAGCGGGCCAGACGGGCTTTCTTGACGCTCAGCGGCACATCGTCCGGCAGCGCGGCGGCAGGCGTGCCGGGCCGGGCGCTGTAGATGAAGCTGAAGGAGTGGTCGAAGCCGATCTCTTCGATCAGCGCCATGGTCTGCTCGAAGTCGGCCTCGGTCTCGCCGGGAAAGCCGACGATGAAATCGGAGGACAGGCTGATGCCAGGCCGGGCTTCGCGCAGCTTGCGGATGCGGGACTTGTATTCCAGCGCGGTGTGGCCCCGTTTCATCAGCGCCAGCACGCGGTCGGAACCGCTTTGTACCGGCAGGTGCAGATGCGAGACCAGTTCGGGCACTTCGGCGAAGGCCTGGATCAGCGAGTCGGAGAATTCCACCGGATGCGAGGTGGTGAAGCGGATTCGGTCGATGCCGTCGATGGCGGCGATATAGTGGATCAGCAGCGCCAGATCGGCGGTTTCACCATCGTGCATCCGGCCCCGATAGGCATTCACGTTCTGCCCCAGCAGATTGACCTCGCGTACTCCTTGTTCGGCCAGCGTGACGACTTCGGCGATGATGTCGTCGAACGGGCGGCTGACTTCTTCGCCGCGGGTATAGGGCACCACGCAGAAGGTGCAGTATTTGCTGCAACCCTCCATGACGGAGACGAAAGCCGTGGGGCCTTCGGCGCGGGGTTCGGGCAGATGGTCGAACTTTTCGATTTCGGGAAAGCTGATGTCGATCACGGCGCCCTTGCGTGCGCGCGCATCGCGCACCAGTTGCGGCAGGCGGTGCAAGGTTTGCGGCCCGAAGACCAGATCGACATACGGCGCGCGTTGTTGCAGCGCTTCACCTTCCTGGCTGGCGACACAACCACCCACGCCGATCAGCAGTTGGGGATTGTCAGCCTTGAGTTGACGCCAGCGGCCAAGCTGGGAGAAGACCTTTTCCTGGGCCTTTTCGCGAATCGAGCAGGTGTTGAGCAGCAGCAGATCCGCCTCTTCGGGCGTATCGGTGAGTTCCATGCGCAGATCGGAACGCAGTACGTCCAGCATGCGCGCTGAATCGTACTCGTTCATCTGGCATCCATGAGTCTGGATGAAAACTTTGCCGGCCATCGGGTTCGGTTGTGATGTGACTTACAGATCGCGTGCGCGTTCGACCTCGGCCAGTGGATCATCGTAATCGTCGGGCGATGTTTTCCGGGCCGGGCTGACGGCTTGGCAGAGTATACCGCGTTGTCCGTCTTTGCAGTTACGTTCCCTGACCCGTGCGATAGTGGTCTGTGCCCAGAGGATGGAAAGCCCGATCAGGCTCAAGCCGACCAGTAGACTGCCGAGACGAATCACATCGTTGGTGATCTGATGGCCTTCGGTGACATAGTAGCCAAGCAGGAACAGGCCGCCGAGCCAGAAACTGGCGATAGGCAAGGCGCAGGTGCTGATGCAGCCATAGCGGCAGACCGCGTAGGGGGGAAAGAGGATGGTGAGCAGTGTTTTCAAATTACATTCCCTGGAGCCCGAGGGCCTTTACCCGACTTTCGCCATTCCCACGCAGGGTATTTCGGTGGCGCAAGAAAAAGTCTTGGGTCAAAGGCGGATTGAAGACCTCCAGAGGATAACACAGGCGGTAGTGGCGAATCACAAAACACCACTGGGATTGGGTTTGGCCCGCCACTGCAAGCGGCGCGACCGGCCGGGGCGAGCC
>CAZTJP010000185.1:0-4708 GCA_964613895.1 uncultured Thiotrichales bacterium
GAGATGGACGCCGAGGATCCGCTGTTCATCCTCTACACCTCCGGCTCCACCGGCAAACCCAAGGGTGTGCTGCACACCACGGGCGGCTATCTCGTGTATGCCGCCATGACCCACAAGTACACCTTCGACTACCACGACGGCGACATCTTCTGGTGCACCGCCGACGTGGGCTGGGTCACGGGCCATACCTACATCGTCTATGGTCCCTTGGCCAACGGCGCCATCAGCGTCATGTTCGAAGGCATCCCCAACTATCCGGATGCCTCACGCTTCTGGCAGGTGGTGGACAAACACCAGGTCAACACCTTCTACACCGCCCCCACCGCCATCCGCGCCCTCATGCGCGCCGGCGAGGAGATGGTGAAAAAGACCTCGCGCAAGTCTCTCAAGCTGCTCGGGACCGTGGGCGAACCCATCAATCCCGAGGCCTGGGAGTGGTACTACCATGTGGTGGGCGATGGACGTTGCCCCATCGTCGACACTTGGTGGCAGACCGAGACCGGCGGCCACATGATCACCCCCCTCCCAGGCGCCACGGCGCTCAAGCCGGGCTCCGCGTCGAAGCCCTTCTTCGGCGTGGTACCCGCCATCATGGACGACAAGGGCAACGAACTCGAAGGCGAGTGCTCTGGCAATCTGGTGATCAAGGAACCCTGGCCGGGCATGATGCGCACCGTCTACGGCGACCACGACCGCTTCGTCGAGACCTATTTCAAGATGTATCCCGGCGCTTACACCACCGGTGACGGCTGCCGCCGCGACGCCGATGGATACTACTGGATCACCGGCCGCGTGGACGATGTCCTCAATGTCTCCGGCCACCGCCTCGGCACAGCGGAGATCGAGTCGGCCCTGGTGTTGCATCCCAACGTGGCGGAGGCCGCCGTGGTGGGCTTCCCCCACGACATCAAGGGACAGGGTATCTACGCCTATGTCACCCTCATGGCAGGCGTCGAACCCAACGATGGGCTTAAGAAAGAGCTGATCGATCTGGTCCGCAAGGAGATCGGCCCCATTGCCACCCTCGACGCCATCCAGTGGGCGCCCGGCCTGCCCAAGACCCGCTCCGGCAAGATCATGCGCCGTATCCTGCGCAAGATCGCCGCCAATGAACTGGATAATCTGGGCGACACCTCAACCCTGGCCGATCCCGCCGTGGTCGAAGACCTGATCGAAAACCGGATCAACAAATAAAGGGTTGCGGGAGATTGCCGGGTTCAACCGTTGGGAGCGGAGATTCACCGGATCGAAATCGAGACCCTTGGTCGCCACCGCCCGCGTCACGCCCCACTCGCCCGTGTTTCTCGCCACTGTTCGGGGCGAGGCGGGTCAGGGCTGTGGCGCAGGTGGCTTTCTCGGCCAAGGCCCAGAGCGCAGTCATAGCGGATACCCTGCCGGATGGCCCGCCAGGACAGGGGCGATAACGGCCAGAACAATCTCCCGGGCCGCCAGATCAGCAAGCAGTTAGAGGTAATACCATTGTCCGCATCCCTGAAGGTCGGTGTCTTCGTCGACGCCGAAAATATCCGTTACAACGGCGGTTATCAGCTACGTTACGATGTATTGAGGCAATTCGCGGCCCGCGATGGCGGCACGTTGTTGCGGCTCAACACCTATCTGGCCCACGATCAGGAACGCGCCAAGGAGGACTTCGAATACGCCAAAAAGTCACGCATCTACCAGCAGATGGTGCGAGACTTCGGCTGGAAGATCACGGTGAAGCCCGTGCGCCGTTTCACCGACGAGGAAGGGAACGTCACCACCAAGGCCAATGCCGATCTGGATCTGGCGGTGGACGCCATGCTGCAATCGGAAAATCTGGATCTGATTCTGTTGGTGACGGGCGATGGCGACTTCCTGCAGGTGGTCACCGCGTTGCAGAACCGCGGATGCCGGGTAGAGCTTCTCGCCTTCCGCAATGTATCGCGTGAACTGAAGCGGCAGGTCGACGCCTTCTATTCCGGCTACCTCATCCCCGATCTGTTGCCGTTTTCATACGAACCACGCAATGCCTGGGGCAAGCCGGGCTCATGTGTTCGCGGCGTATGCAGCAAATGGTTTCCGGAAAAAGGCTACGGTTTCCTGCGTTTCATAAAGCACATCGACGGTAACCTATGGATCAGCGACCCGCGCTCTCCGGGGTCGCCCTACGCCAGCGCGTTTTGCCATATCAACGAACTGGCGGACAATGTCTCGCCCGATGACATGATGAACAGGGAGACCATCGTGGAGTTCTATCTGGTCGAGAGCGATCAGAAAGATGATGGTCTGGTCGCCACCAATGTACGCATGGTGTCTCCCGGCCGGTAATCCGGCTTTCCACTGTTAGAGCTTGAATACGGAGATCGACTGTTCGAGTTCGCTGGCGAGCCTCTCCAGATCAGCGGAAATTCCCGCCGAGGTCTCCGCCTGCTGTGCATTATGCGTGGCGATCTGCTCAATACTCTGAAGCGTTCTGCTGATCTCGGTCGATACAACACCCTGTTCCTCGGCCGCGCTGGCGATTTGGGTATTCATATCCGAAATGATCCGCACCGACTCACGGATACCGTCCAGAGACTGTCCGGCCTCTTCCGCCTTTGCCACGCTATGATCCACTTTCTCCCGCCCACGATCCATTGAGTCGACAGCCGCCCCGGTGCCGGACTGCAGCCGCTCGATCATCTCCTGGATTTCCTGGGTGGACTCCTGGGTACGCTGTGCGAGGGCACGGACCTCGTCGGCCACCACCGCAAAACCACGTCCCTGGTCACCCGCGCGCGCCGCCTCGATGGCGGCATTCAAGGCCAGCAGATTGGTCTGTTCGGCAATCCCCCTGATCACATCCAGCACCTTGCCGATGCTCTCGCTGTCCGCAGCCAGGCTGTGAATCACATGGGATGCCCCTTGCACCTCATCGGCCAGGGCGCGGATCGCACCAATCACCTGGCCGACCACGGCACTTCCGGCCTCTGCCTGCTTGTCAGCCGATACCGCGGCCTGGGCGGCGCCCGCAGCGTTCCGCGCAACCTCTTGCACGGTATTGGCCATCTGGTTCATCGCCACGGCGGCCTGTCCCGTATCGCTCTGCTGACGCTGCATATTCTCGTTGAGCAGGTTATTGACCTTGCTAACCTGCGAAATGCTATGGTGCACCGACGCACCGGCGTCCGCCATACGGCCGATCAGTTCTGCCAGCCCGTTGCGAATCTTCTCCGCACTGCGCCCCACTTGACCCAGTTCGTCCTCACTGCGCACCTGGATGGGCTGCGAGAAATCGCCTGTCGCCAGACGATTGATGTCCGCAGCCAGCCTGATGGCCGGACGTGAGATTGCCTCCCGCGTGAACCACCAGAATACCCCCATCCCCCCCAGCAGGGTCAGAAGGATACTGCCAATGACAAAGCTGATATTCCGATAGGCTGCCGCCAATGCGGCATCCACCGCTTTCCGGGCTGAATCCGAGATCTGTCTGGCCGCCTGTTCCAAGCGCTTGGTGGGCGCACGATCGATTCCCTTTACCGCCTTGTCGCCGGCATGAGCATCGAAGCCGCTGCTCTTGAAGGTCTCCAGCCCACGACGGTAGGCGCGCCCCATGGCCTTGTGTTCCCTGATGAATGTAGCCACCAATTCCTGCGCCTCGGGTTCATCCAGCTGATCGAGCAACTGGCGACCCTGACTTTGAATGGTGTTTTCCTGTTGCCGGAACTTGCCCCAGTATTTGGGCAAAGCGGCCGGATCACCGCCTCTGAGCAAGACATTCTTCCACTCCTGCACCTGCTTCTTGAAATTCGCCACCATGTGCAGCACCGCGCGCTCGTTTTTCACATGGGTCTGATTCAGTTTTTCGAAGGTGCTGATGCTGGCAACGGAAGAATAGAGTCCGGCAGCCACCGCCAGCATTACCAGCACGGTGGACACTGCCACGATTGCAAAGAGCTTTTTCTGAAGACTCGTTCTAAACCAACCCATGTGCCTTTCCTCTGATATCGGTCAACGGCAAATCGTTCCGAGGTTGGCAAACGGCGCCGCCTCAAAACCTAGAGACGGCATCTTCAGGAAAATCTTTATTCAGATTGGAGCATCACGGTCTGGTACCGGCGGGGATTGCCGGAGATGCGGCGAATGGTACCGACATGCGGCCGAAAACGGCCCGTACGCCGGTCATCGAAGTAGAGCCGCAGGGTTTCCTCCACCACCTTGAAGGCGATCGAATCCCACGGGATCCGGTGCTCGTCGAACAACGCCACCTCAAGGCTCTCGCTGCCGGGGCCAAAGTCAAGGTCCTGCAAACGGCTGCGGAACAACAGATAAACCTGATCCACGTGCGGGAGGTTGAACAAGGTATAGAGCCCGGTGACCTCAACCCGTGCATTGGCCTCCTCGAGGGTTTCGCGCGCCGCCCCTTCCTCCGCCGTTTCATTCAATTCCATGAAGCCGGCCGGAAGCGTCCAAAGCCCATATCGGGGCTCGATGGCGCGCCGGCACAATAGCAGACGATCCTCCCATTCCGGCAAACAACCCACCACCATCTTTGGGTTCGCATAGTGGATGGTTCCACATTCCGGACAGATATGCCGCGGCCGGTTGTCGCCCTCCGGGATCGCCTGATACAGCGCGGCGCTGCATTCACTGCAGTACTTCACAGTCCACCATCAGGTATCGAGATGTTGGGCATGTCAGCGAAATCTCCTGCTCATGGTCCATTCTCCTCAGGCTCATATTATTA
>CAZTJP010000186.1:0-4680 GCA_964613895.1 uncultured Thiotrichales bacterium
CCGCACTGGGTGTGCAGTTCGAGGGGGAATTCGTCCGCCAGTTGCTGGAAGAAGGGGTGATCTTCGTTGGGGAAGCACCAGAGTTCGACCGAGGTGCCGGCCAGGTCGGTGGCGACCTTGATGGAGTGTTGAATCATGTCGCGTGACAACCGGGCGCAGTCGTCGGCGCTGAGCGCTGGTTGCAGGCGGGTTTTGACTTTTCCCGGTATGGGCGCTTTGGCGAAGATCTGGATGCAGCGGCTCATTGTCGGTTCTTAGGTGTTCGGTAGTAGATTTGCTTCAGGCGGCTGGGTGATGCGCCGAAATAGTAGGCGGCCCGGAGTCCCCACATGGTGATGATGCTGCGGATGATACCGTTTTTTTGCCAGTAGCGGGCGGAGGGTTCGACGGTTTCCCGCAGGCAGAGGGGTGGGCTGTGCTGTTTCAGGCGGGTAGACAGGGCGATGTCCTCCATCAGCGGTTGCTCGGGGAATCCGCCAATGGTTTCGAACAGGCGGCGCTGGACGAAGATGGCCTGGTCGCCGGTGGCGATGCCGGTCAGGCGGCTGCGGAGGTTCATCAGCCGGGCGATGAGGCGGTAGCGCCAGTCCGGTTCGCGGAATCGCACGTCGAAGCGGCCCCAGTCGGCTTGATGGAGGGTGTCGAGACGCTCCAGCGCCGGGGAGCTGAGACGGGTATCAGCGTGCAGGAACAGCAGTGTGTCGCCTCGGGCCCGGGCAGCGCCCTGATTCATTTGCCGGGCGCGACCCGGAGGGGAATGGAGGATTGTGTCGCACCAGGATGCTGCTCGTGCGGGGCCGTCATCATGACTGCCGCCATCGACGAGAATGATTTCGAGATGATTCTGCCGGAGCGGTTGCAGCGGTTTGAGCGTATCCGGCAACTGGCCGGCTTCGTTGAGCACCGGAATGATGACCGAGAGCATGCGGGTGATGGCCGCTAGGTTGTCAGCGAACCACCACAGGAGCTGCCTTGCCCGGCGGTACAGCCGTAGCAATGGTCGGCGATTTCGATGGGCGGCGCGTTGCGCAGCAATGCTGGCAGTTCGCGCAGATGGCGCCGCGATTGCTGGCCACCGAGTGGCAGATCGAGCATCTGGTTGAAATCGCAGTCATACAGGTAGCCTCGATAATCGACACTCACCAGATCGCGGCACATGACATTGTCGAGATTGGCGGCCTGCATCGACTGGCGCAGCAGCTGCATATAGCTTTCCAGTTTGCCGTGCGAGACCAGGGTACTGCCAAAGCGGGCGATCGGCATATTGGTGATCGTGTACAGCTGGTTGAAGACGATGCCGAAGCGTTGCTTCAACTCGCGCCGGTAGTCGGCTTCGAGGGCGCATTGGGAGGGTGGCAGGTGATCGCCGATGGGGTTGTAGACGAGGTTGAGCTGCAGACCGGTTTCCGGCTGGCCATAGCCCAGCGCATTGAGTTGCCTCAAGCCCTGGATGCTGCGTGAATAGACGCCTTTGCCACGTTGCTGATCGACATTCTCGCGCAGGTAGCAGGGCAGGGATGCAATGATTTCGACGCGATGCCGCGCCAGGAATTCCGCCAGTCCCTGCTGGCCGGGCTCATCGAGGATCGTCAGATTGCAACGATCCATGACGTGGACGCCCAGTTGGGTTGCCTCCTGCACCAGGTGCCGGAAACCCGGGTGGAGTTCAGGTGCGCCACCGGTCACATCGAGCGTGCCGATACCGCAGTCGGCAAGCGTCTTCAGCACCAGCGCAAGGGTGTCGTCATCCATTTGTTCCTTGCGCTTGGGGCCGGCATTGACATGGCAGTGCAGACAGGACTGATTGCAGCGATAGCCCAGGTTGACTTGCAGCGTGCTGATCGAGCGCCGCTTCAGGGGCGGGAAGTCGCTGGGGCGAAGCAGGGGAAGCATGGCGTGCATGCGCGCATTAAACCCGAATTTGCGAATAATTCAAGCATCACAATCGGTGGTCAGGCTGTGATCTGGGCGAGTGTAGCGTCCCATCTCATCCAAAACGCGCATTGGGGCGAGATAAACCCTGAGGCATACAGGCAATACGTCTTCTCGCCCTGTGGAAAGCTGGTCGTAACTGGATTTTAAAGTTTAGCGGTAACTCTGGTAGAATAGAGGCCGTCGGTAGGTTAGTGTGTTTCCACCGGCTGAATCGGCAAGGAGAGCCCAGGCACTGAAGGAAAAAACGGGACCATGCGAATCATTTTGGGAATTATTCTTTTCATCGTTGTCATGCTGCAGGCCGGCCATGTCAACGCCGGCGGTCTTCATCAAGCGGCGCCTGTCGCGGATAGTTGCCCGCTGGACTGAACTTCACCGGCCACTGATCACCTTTCGATGACAGCGCCAAAGAACCCTTGGGTTTGCCTGTCACGGCGCACTGTTTTCGATAACCCCTGGATACGCGTCGAAGAGCATCGCGTCATCAATCCTGCCGGTAACGAAAACCTTTACGGCAAGGTCTGTTTTATAAACCAGGCGGTCGGTATCGTGCCGCTCGATGACGAGGGCAATACCTGGCTGGTAGGGCAACACCGCTACACGCTCGACGCCTATTCCTGGGAGATCCCCGAAGGCGGTTCACCACCTGGTGAGGATCCGCTGGCCACCGCGCATCGTGAACTGGAGGAGGAAACCGGGCTGAAAGCGGGCAGGATGGAACTGTTGATGCGATTGCACCTGTCCAATTCGGTGACCGATGAGGAGGGGTTTGTCTATGTCGCCCGTGATCTGTCAGCTGGCGAGTGTGCATTCGATGAAACGGAGGACATCACGGTGCGCAAGTTGCCATTGGAGGCTGCCATTTCGATGGTAGAATCCGGAGAGATCACCGATTCGATGAGCGTTGCCGCATTGCTGCGTCTAGCCCGGATTTCTCACAGGGTCGCAGTCGTGCCCCTGTGAGAAATGCGGGCTGGGATGATCGCGGCGGGCTTCGGGTCAGACCGGGAAGCTTCCCGGATCGGTGACGGACGAAGACATCGAACTGTGAACCACCGGAATCCCGTATGAAACCGTGCCGATCATCAGATTCAACGACGAACGTGCAGACGGCAGCCCGCAGGGCTTGGTCGCGCGCCTTCCGGGCGGGAGCGCTGATCGTGGCACTGACGCTGGGCCTGACGGCTTGTGATGCCGGATTTCGCAATCCCGGTCTCGATCCGGGGCCGTCGGCTGGGACCGTGACCGGGAACAGCGCCGTCTTGTCGGATGAATCGGCTGCCGAGATGTCGCCCACTTCCCGCGGGTGCACGCTGTCGGCGGGTGATGAGGCCATGCTGAAGCTGGTCAACGAAGCCCGGGCCGAACCCCGCCATTGTGGTAGCGAAGCATTCGATGCTGCGCCACCGCTTGCCTGGAGTTGCGAGCTGATGACCGCAGCTCGGCAACACAGTCAGGACATGGCCGGTAACAACTTTTTCAGTCATAGCGGCTCGGATGGACTCCAGGTCGGTAACCGGGTGACTGCGACGGGCTACGATTGGCAGACAGTGGGCGAGAATATCGCTGCCGGCTATTCCAGCGAAGCCGAAGCCGTGACGGCTCTGCTGAAAAGTCCGGGGCATTGCGCCAATATCATGAATCCGGCATTTCGGGATTTCGGCGCCGCGGTCGAATTCGCCAATCGAGTGGTCTATCCCAGTTACTGGACACAAGTGTTCGCCGCCAAATCCCCCTGATCGGGCGTGCTGGCGATCTGATTCGATGTTGCCCCGGGCGCTTGTTGCACTTGCTGGCCTGATCCTGCTGGCAGGTTCCGCCACGGCGGCGCCGTTTCAGGTACGCGACCAGAATCCGTTGATTGCCGGCGCGCTGCCGGCCTTTCCACAGGCGTTTGTTCCAGCGCCCGGGCATCACCATTTCAGTCTGGATTCCACCCTCAGCAATACCTTCAACAGGCAAGGTCACCCCGGCCAGAGCGAGTCGCTGCTCGTCGATGGTGAAACCGCCGTGACCACCATTCGCTGGCTTGCCGGTGTAGCGCCGGGATGGGCGCTGGGCATCGATCTGCCCTGGTATCAGCACAGCGGAGGCCGGCTGGATGATTTCATCGACAGTTACCACCACGCCTTGGGGTTACCAAATGGCAATCGAGGGTCGGCACAACATAATCGCTTGACGATCCAGCATGACAGTCCAGGCAAGCCAGGTTTCAGGCTGACCAGATCCCGATCCGGCTGGGGGGATGTCTCGATCCGGCTTGCGCGGGCGCTGGAAAGGTCGCATGAACGGGCGGCAACGGCTGGCCTGCGACTGCAATTGCCCAGTGGTGATGGGCAGCATCTGCTGGGTTCGGGGCAGCCGACGCTGAGCGGTTGGCTGGCGTCGGTCTGGCAACCGATGGATCGCTGGGCGTTCAGCGCCGATTTCGGTGTGGTATCGACCCAGGCGCCCGTTGGCGCTGCTGGCCGTTGGCGGCGCTTTCTGTGGCTGGGTGCCGGCGCGCTGAGCTGGCGAGCCACGCCCGCGTTGCAGTTTGCCGCCCAACTGGATATTCATGGCCCGGTGGCACGTGGCAGCCGTTTGCGGATGCTGGGCAGCGCGGCCTTGCTGACCCTGGGAGGTACGCTGCAACTGACATCGGCCACTCGGCTGGTCATCGCCGTGACCGAGGATATCCAGGTCAGCGCCTCTCCCGATGTGGCTTTGCAGATCGGATTGACATTTGCGGCATTCGATTGACCT
>CAZTJP010000187.1:0-4651 GCA_964613895.1 uncultured Thiotrichales bacterium
CTGTGAGAAATCCGGGCTACCCGCTGAATACAGCAAAATCGACGCGCCGATTCCTTGCCGGAGACACCGAACCGTCTGGTGACCTTTGAGGCTCCGAACCACCATAAGCACGTACATGCAACCGGTTCCCTTTGATGCCTTTCGACTGAAGATATCGTGACACCGTGATCGCGCGTCGTCGGGAAAGACGCAAGGCCTCCGACAATGGTAGATCCGCACGACTGTGCCCACGAACTTCGATCTCCAACCCCGGTACCCGCAACAACTGCGCCGCCAATGCATCCAGACGCTTTTGCTGCTGACGGTTCAATGGCGTACGCGGATCCTCGTCCCGAAAATAAATCGTCGGCATACGGACATATAGCCGGTTGTTCCACAGCGCCGGTTCCACCGTGACCGCTTCCGAAACATTCGTTCCAGGCTGCAAACCGTCAACAGTAAACCGCTTCAGCAAACTGAACTGCAGCTGCTTCGCATCCGAGTCGAGTAGTGAAACCTCGGCTCGCGCACCCACGCCGCTGGCCCATCCATACTCGGCCCCCAGTCCCGCCAGTAAATGGCTGCGCTTTGCATCGCGGGCTGCAAGCGGTGAATCGAACACCTTGTATCCGGCCCCCAAGCGCCCATAGACGGCAAAACCCTCGGATTGCGATCGCTCTGCATCCGCGCGACCAGCCTTCTGCGAACGGAGGAGATATCCGACGGTGGAAACGTTATAGTCTCGATAACCGAACCCGCCCACCAGCTTGCCATCCTGGCTCACCGCTGCCCGATCGACTGCCACGGCGCCAGCCTCGATGCTCACATGAGGACTGACATCGACGCCGACTGTCACACCACCACTGGCCAACGTATCAGTGACCAAAGTGCGGCGCCGATTCGCGAATTCGGTGGACAGATGCGTCAATCCGAGCGACCCACCAACATAGACCTGGCTTGCCTTGGAGCCTGAGGGCAGCTGCTCTGCCCCTCCGGCAAACAAAGGCAACCACACGAATCCCACCACTGCCAACCTTTTCCCATTCGATAAACTCATCATTGCGTGACCGTTTGTCAGCTTGACCTGCCCGGCAGGCTAACACCGCGGCCACATATTTTTGTTTGAACTGCGTGGTAATCGGGTCGATGCCCATCCGGGGTTTACACCAAAGAATGAAGCCCTGTCACCAGCTCGGATTCCTCACAGGGTCTCGCTACACAGTCCGATAAGAAATCCGGGTTAGCAAACAAAAAACCCAATCCATAAATAAAAAGGCTCCCACCAAAGGTGGGAGCCCGGTCCTTTCCGGTAGTGTAACTACTGCTGGAATACGTTGGCGATATTGCCCGTGCCGACCTGGTTCATCGTGATGCTGTTACCATCACTGAGCTGCTGGACAGTCAGGTCATTGAGCGCGCCGTCCTGAACACCCTTGAACGTGTTGGCGTTGCCGTTCTGGGTAATCGCTGCCGTATGGCCACCCGGAATCGTACCGTCACCTTTCTGAGTGAGAGATACCAGGTTGTTGCCACCTGAAACCGTCAGAGCGATCTCACCGCTCTGGGTATCCTGAGTCAGGGCAACGTTGTTCGCATCACCATTCAGTGACGTATTCATCACACCCCCCACCAGGTTGTTCTGCAACTGGGACAGAGTGTTGCCATTGCCGGTGATGCTGGTCGTCATCTTGGCGGCATCTGTCGAAGACTGATTCAGGCCGACGGAGTTACCCGAACCATTGATCGCAGTGGTCGCCAGATTGCCCTTGACGCCGGAGTTCTTCTGGTTCAGATCGAAACCATTATTGCTGCCCTGGATATTCGTATCCGAGATATTGGCAGTGCCCTCGGCAACGGTTTTGACAGTGTTGGAATTACCGGAAATCACCAGCGTGGCGCTCATGACATCACCGTTCAGTTGCCGGACGTAGGTCTTGTTCTTGTCGCCGCCAACCGTGATGGCCGAACCACTGTTGGAGGTACCCAACTGATCCACCGCGATATCATTCAGATTACCCGTGATGCCGATTGTCGACGTGCTTGCCGTCGCTGTCTGAATCACGGAAGCCACATTGTCGTCACCCTTGATATTGATGTCCGAAACATTCTTCGATGCGGTCGCTCCACCATTCTGGGTGACGCCAACCCCATTGCGCGAGCCGGCAACCGTGTTCGTGGAGGTTTGATCGAAACCATCCTGACGGATATCCAACTGGTTTTCGTTGCCACCTACCGCGATATCGGCCAGCCCCCCCGGGAAATTGCTCTGCTGGGTACTCGCCTTGTTGCTGTCTCCAGTAATGGCAATCTGCGAGGTGGCATCCGCAGCATTCGTCTGGCTCGCAAAAACGTCGTTGAGGTTGCCCTGAAGATTGACGGTGGCCGAGCTGTTGGCTTGTACGGACTGATAGATCGACGCCCGGTTATCGTTACCGGTCACATCCATCTTGCCGGTCAGCGCCGTACCCTGCTGATAAATTGCACCAGCGGCATCCAGATTGGCATTACGATCACCCAGCACCTTGATATCTGCGGACAGTCCGGAACCGTCCTGGGTCACGCCATGCCCGTTTCCATTCCCTGTCTGCTGGATCGTCGTGGTCGCCACGCTGGCATTGGTCTGGTAAACCGCGGAACCGTTGTTATTGCCATCCTGCTGGATGTCTATGATTGAATTCGCGGCATTGTCCTGATTGGTCGAGACACTGTTCGCATCGCCATTCTGAACGACATTGGCCGAGTTGGCATTGGTGGCCAACCCTGTTTGCGAAAGCACCGCATCGTTGATCGTGCCCGACTGGGTCAGCGACATCTTGTTGCCGGCGCCGGATTCGATGGCGGCGGCGCCGTTGGCGGCGCGTGCACCCTGCTGCGCTGTGGCACGGTTATCCACCCCTGTTTGCCCAATACTCATGGTATTGCCGGTCCCGCCGATCTGGTCACCCAATACAGCATTGTTGTTGCCATTCTGACTGGCGCTCATGACGTGATCCGCACCGGTCTGACGCAGATCCACTCCATCGGAGAATCCGGTCTGATCGACACTCATCGTCATATTATTCCCAATCTGCACGATATCCGCCCTTTCCCTTTTCTGCGGATCAGGGTCCGTGTTGTTCTGGTTCAGGGTCAGAGAATTCCCTCCTGCGAATGCGCTGCCTGACATGACGATGGATATCGCCAGCGCCAGCGTTGATGGTTTGACTTTCATGATATGCAACTACCTCTCGGTTATGAATTGATTCGGCCAATGACTGCGTTTTGACCTGTCCCATTTCCGCGCTGTCAGCCATGCTGGCAGCGCAGTAAATCTTTGCTACCTCTGCGTGATCGAAATCGTGTTACCTGATCCGGTTCGGGAAATACTGATCGACTGATCATTACCACCCTGATCGATGGTCACGGTATTGTCAGAGCCTACCGTCCTGATCGATGCCTGGTTCCGATCACCGTTCTGGATAATGGATGCAACATTGTTGTTACCACCGGTTTGGGAGATATTCGCTCCATTATTGTTTCCGGACTGAAAAATGCTGGCCTGATTACCCTGCGCACCCACCTCGCCTTGAACCACGGTCGCCGTATTACCCAACCCCTGAATCGAAAGGTTTATGTTCGACACAACCCCTCGTTGCAGAATACTGGATGAATTACCATCACCCTGAAGCATCTCGCTGACCGTCAAGGCATCACCGGACTGATCCAGCGTCACGATATTGTCGTTTCCGATCAGTGACAGATCGGCGCGATGAGTTGTCCCCGCCTGGAGAGATGTGACGGTATTGCGTGCGCCATCGAGCGCCACCGACAGATTGTGAACCGAACCATGCTGCGTGACATCCAGTGTATTGCTGTCGCCATTCAGAGTGACAGAAGTCACCTGACTGGTTCCTTGCTGATAGACACTGACTGCATTCCCCGAACCACCAAGCGTCGAGCTCACCTGATTGGCGCTTCCTGTTTGATAACTGTAGGCTGCGTTACCGTCACCAGTCACTGTCAATCGGGACTGCTGATCCGTTCCCGCCTGAAACACGGTTTCCGGCGCAGCCGGCAGACTCGTATTGGCGTTGTTTCGACCAGAGACGGTAACGATCGCAAGGTGTCCCGCCCCGGCTTGACGAACGACCTGCTGGTTGCCCAGGCCCTGCTGCCGGACTTCTACATTGGCGGCAGACACCCCGGACTGATAGAGGCTGACCTGGTTGTCGCTGCCGGCCTTCTGAACCACCAGCGCGCTGGCACCCTGGGCCTGATCCTGCTTGATGAGGGCAGCGTGACGCGCGCCGAACTGAGTAACGCTGGCTGTATTGCCTCCCCCCCAAACCGGTTGCGATGCCAGAATCAGCGCACAAACAGCCCCCGCGAGGATTTTGTCAGCCATGAAACCCGTTCCCGATTAGTTGTCGGATAAACGAACAGCTTCAGTGCTTGCAGTCTTTATTTTCGTCCCGCTCCGGGATTTCACTGCAGCCCTGGATTTTCTGTTTTCCGCACGCGTAAACAGTCGTTGGGGTGCGGACAATTGCTGTTCAGGCTATCGGACAAGCTTTTTGGGATGTGGTTCAGAAATTCTGACAGCGTCGGGTGTGAATCACCCAAAATTACGAAATTAGCATGAGATGCACGATACCATGGAGTGGTGAAATCCAGCGCCAGGGAGGGCTTCCCG
>CAZTJP010000188.1:0-4640 GCA_964613895.1 uncultured Thiotrichales bacterium
GCCGGCTTTTTCTTACTCATCGTCGCCGAACTGGCGATTGGATTTCTGGCGCTGACACAGACGCAGTGGTCACCGAATATGCCCCATTCCGGGCTGGCCCTGTCCGCCAGGACCACCGTCATCATCCTGTTTGCACAGATCATCCTCGGTACCATCATCGGTGGCGGTTTATTCTGGACGCTGGGGCGATTCGTCATCCGCTCGCATGCCCTGCTCAACCAGATGAACGATGGTATCTGCGTCACCGACAAGGACTGGAGAATATTTTCGTTCAACAACGCCTTTTCGAGCATCACGGGCCTGTCACCGGACCAGATCACCCAGCAGACGATCAGCGAATTGATGCCGGGCTGCAAGGCCAACACCTCGGCCCGCAAAGGCCAGCAATGGCAGTGCGAATACGAGGGAGTTCGTCCGGATGGTGAACGCTATTGCGCCAATGTCTCGGTGTTCGTGCTGGAGGAAGAGAATGGCAAACCCGTCAACTGCATGATCACGTTGAAGGACATGACGGAACTGAAGGCGAGCCAGTCGCACATACAGCAACTCGCTTTTGTCGATGAGCTGACTGGACTCGCCAATCGTCCCCGTTTTCAGCAGCATCTGACGGATACCATCAACCGCGCCAACCGTCTCAACAGCCGCTTCAGCCTGCTGTTCCTGGATCTGGACGGTTTCAAGGACATCAACGACAGCCTGGGACACGATGCCGGCGACGAGGTGCTGCGCGCCATGGGCCGACGGTTGCTGCGCGTGGTCCGCAGTGGCGACCTGGTCGCCCGTCTGGGGGGTGACGAATTCTGCATGGTGCTGGAAGACACCGAGGACGACAAAGTGGTCACCGAGGTCGCCAGCCGCTGTCTGGAGGAGATTTCACGTCCACTGGAGGTCTGCGGCCGTACCCTGCGCCCCCGCTCCAGTGTCGGTATCGCAATTTTTCCTCGTGACGGCAAAACCCGGGAAAGCATTCTGCAGGCCGCGGATACCGCCATGTATGCCGCCAAACGCAGCGGCAAGCATCGCTTCGCCTTCTATACCCGCGAACTGACCGAAGCGGCGGAACGAAAACTCTCGCTGGAACACGATCTGCGGGAAGCCATCGAACAACACCAGTTCGAGCTGTACTATCAACCCCAGGTTTCCTTGCATACCGGTGAGATGACCGGGGTCGAGGCACTGATCCGCTGGCATCATCCCGAACGTGGCACCATTCCGCCCAATGAATTCATCGCCATCGCCGAGCGGATCGGCCTGATCAACGAGCTCGGTGAATGGGTGATCCAGTCCGCCTGTCAGCAGGCCAGTCTCTGGAATGATATCGGTCTGCCGCCGTTCACTGTCTCGGTGAATATTTCAGGCTCGCACTTCCGTAGTCCGAAGTTGATCGAGAGCGTCGCCGATGCACTGCGCGAATCGGGCCTGCCCCCGGAACGCCTTGAACTGGAAGTGACCGAAGCAGTGATGCAGGCCAGCGATGAGAGCATCGAGGTATTCCAGCGCATCAAGGAGCTGGGCGTCAGTATCGCCATCGACGATTTCGGGACCGGCTATTCTTCGTTGAGTTCGCTGAAGAAACTCCCGCTCGACTGTCTCAAGATCGACCGTGAGTTCATCCACGACATGCTCGACAAGAGCGAGCATTCGGTGATCATTGCCACCATCATCGGCATGGGCCAGGCGCTGGGGCTCAAGGTGATCGCCGAAGGCGTCGAACGCGCCGATCATGTACTCTATCTGCGCGGCCTGAATTGCAACGTGGTGCAAGGCTACTACTTCAGCAAACCCGTCGCCGCGATCGATATTCCGCCTTTGGCGACACGCAATTTCCTTGAGGAAAATCCGACTGACAACAGCCATATCGCAAGGATCGTTCACTCATGCAACAACTAGCCACCAACCAGGAAGCAGGGATCTCGCCCTGCGATATGATCAACAGCGCCACCCAGCTGACCGTTCTGCCGGCATCGGTACCGGAACTGCTGGCCGCGCTCAGTGATGACGACCTGAGCTTCAGGGAACTGGCGCAAACGGTCTCCCAGTTCCCGACCATTGCGGCTCGCCTGATCTTTTTGGCCAACTCGTCCTGGGCAGCGCCAGTCAGCGAGATCACCAGCGTCGAAGCCGCCTGTGCCAAACTGGGCCTGAGCGTGGTCAAGAGCGTCAGTATTTCGATCGCAATCGCCGCACCTTTCGACCCGGCCCGCTGCCGCGACTTTCACAGCGAGAAGTTCTGGTCATCCGCGCTGCTGGTGGCCGATACCGCCAGCTGGCTGGCCAGTGCCTGCAACAAATGTGAGGGTCTGGAGCCGGCAACGGTTCACACCTGTGGACTACTCCACAATCTGGGGCTGCTGTGGATGGCAGATGGCATTCCCCAACCCACCGCGGCCGCCATACGCCTGGCCAACGAGCAGCCGGAACTGTCACTCGCCCAGGCCCTGCAGCAAACCTGTGGTGCAGACTATGCAACCGTGGGCGGCTGTCTTGCCCGGGCTTGGGAACTGCCTTCCCTGATCGAGACCGCGATGGCGCGACACCTCGATTTCAGCTATGACGGTGCCAACTGGTGCATTGCACAACTGGTGGGCTACGCAGCCACGATGGTCCATTGCCTTGACCATGGCATCGAGTCCCTGCCCGAAGATCTCCGTCAGGAACGGCTGGGCATCGATTCGGAAAAGCGTGATCAGGTTTTCGAACGACTCCAGAATCGCTATGAAACCGTGCAGGAAATGGTGAAGGTTCTTTTCTGCTGAGCACCATAGGGCAGACCCGGGGTATTGCTTGCTCTTGCCGGACAAAACCGATATAAGGCTCCGCTGATCCGACTTAATCAATGAGGAATATCATGACAGACAAGCATTACACCCCGGTGGGAACACGTTTGGCAGCCTTGGCAGGCGGTATCCTGCTCGCATCGGCCCTGGCCGGTTGTGGCGGCAGCAATCCCTCCAGCACCCAGGATGACAAGACCTCCGGCGTCGAGGAGAACATGCAGAAAGTCGGTCACGTCGAAACTGCTGCAGCAGCCTCGGCGCCGGCACAGGCGACTCAGGCTGCTTCCGAGCCCGCGAAAGCAGACGCAGCACCTGCCGCTTCCATGCCGGAAACGAAACCCGAACCAGCGGCACAAGCTCAAACAGCGGATCATACGAACACTCAAACAGCAGCGGCGGCGCCAGCACCAGCGGCCGGCAAGGCCGACGGCGAAGCTGTCTACAAGAAAGCCTGTTTCGCCTGTCATATGGCTGGAGTTGCCAACGCGCCCAAAGCACACGACAAAGCGGCTTGGGCACCTCGCCTGGCCAAGGGCATGGATGCGCTGCTGAAGTCGGCACAGAATGGCGTACCCGGTACCGCGATGCCACCACGCGGAAACTGTGGCGACTGCTCGGACGAAGACCTCAAGGCAGCCATCGTCTTCATGTCCGGACAACAGTAACAAATGACCGGCCGGTATGCCGGAACCCGTTGTTCCGGCATACCATTCAGCCCCGTGACGACACCCAATCTCCCTCCTCTCTCTGGCGCCTGATGTCAATCAAGCCCCGTAAGGCGTTTTTTGTGAACCGTTTATCTGATATCCGCACCGGCTTTGGATAAGCTCTAAAAAATTCCAAGGCGCCTGCCCATGACAGTTCATTCTCATCCGAAACACGGCAGTGAGTTCGATGTTTCCCACCAGGTCAATATCACCCGACCGGAAGAAGTGAGCCAGTATGTCTCATCGCTCTATGTCGAGACCTATGGCAACTCGGAATCCGTATTCAAGATCGTAAGCGCATTCAACGACTTCGTCCGGCTGTATACCGGAGCCTTCGAGGGCTACCGTGCCTGTGATACCCAGTACCACGATATCCAGCATTCGCTCGATGTCACCCTGGCCATGGCCCGTTTGATGAACGGCTACGAACGTCATCACCGCACACAACGGTTGGGCAAGGAACGTTTTCTGCTGGGCATCGTCATCGCCCTGTTCCATGACGCGGGCTATATTCGTAGCCGCAATGACCATTACGCCAGAAATGGCGCGGTATACACACTGACGCATGTCACTCGCAGTGGAGAATTTCTGAAAAAATATCTGCCTTCTCTGGGGCTTGGCAGCCTCTGCCAGCTGGCCTCGGTACTGGTACATTTCACCGGCTATGAGCTGGATATCGACCAACTCGAGGTCGAAGACCCCAGAGACCGGAAAATTGGCGAACTGCTGGGTACGGCCGATCTGATCGCCCAGATGTCGGACCGCTGTTATCTCGAGAAATGCCGAGACAGGCTCTATCGTGAATTTGAAATGTGTGGCCTCGCCGGCGATCATGGCTCATCCCACACGCCGGTCTTTCGTTCCCCCGAGGACCTGCTCGCCAAGACACCGGATTTCTATCGTACCTCGGTTCAGCGTCGCCTGACGAAGAACTTTACCCGCGCCTTTCGGTTCATGAACATCCACTTCGAAGGATCGAACCCGTATATGGAAGCCATCGACAGGAACATTCGACATCTCGAATCGATGAATGAAGCCGGAGACTACTCCCGACTGCGGCGTCAACCTCCTCAAACCTGTTGTCCCAACAACAGCACACCGGAAACACCCTCACTAGCCCGGATTTCTCACAGGGTCGTGTAGCGAGGCCGCTCAA
>CAZTJP010000189.1:0-2447 GCA_964613895.1 uncultured Thiotrichales bacterium
CATCACACCACCTTGAGCGGCCTCGCTACGCGACCCTGTGAGAAATCCGGGTTAAAGATTACGCCAATCCGGGCCTTTGCGGACAACTATATCTGGTGCCTGACCGATGATGACAGCCGTCAGGCCGCGGTGGTCGATCCGGGCGATGCCGCGCCGGTGCTGGCGCATCTTCAGGCGCAGAATCTGTCGTTGGCGGCGATCCTGATCACCCATCATCACCGCGATCATACCGGCGGGATCGCCCGCTTGAGCCAAGCGTTTCCGGGTATTCCGGTCTACGGCCCGGCCAATGAATCCATCGCTGGCGTCACCCATCCGCTGGGTGAGGGCGATACGGTTCGGCTGGAAGCGCCCGCCGCCAGTTTCCGGGTGATGGACGTGCCGGGTCATACCGCCGGCCATATCGCCTATCTGGGCGACAACGCGCTGTTCTGCGGCGACACCCTGTTCGCCGGCGGTTGTGGCCGGGTGTTCGATGGCACGATGGCGCAACTGGCCGAATCGCTGGCCCGCATCGCCCGGCTGCCGGCCGAGACGCTGATCTATTGCGCCCATGAGTACACCGTGGACAATCTGGGCTTTGCCAAATGGGTCGAGCCCGACAACCCGGCCGTGCTGGCCCGCGATGAGTCGGCGCTGGCGATGGCCGAAGCGGGCCAGCCCACCGTGCCCTCGACCTTGCAACTGGAACTGGACACCAATCCGTTCCTGCGCTGTGAGGCCGAATCCGTGCGCGCCGCCGCGCAACGACGCAATCCCGCCGCGCAGACGTATGCCGAAGTGTTTGCCGAGATCCGCCGCTGGAAAGATTCGGAGTACGACTGATCCGGCGGCCCGAATGCTATACTCTCCGGGCCCGGACTCATGCCCGGTTGCGAGAAGTCTCTCGTCCACGTCAAGGAGTTCATCATGAAAAGAAGAGAATTCATCACCCGCGCGGGCGCAGCCTCACTGGCGCTTGGCGCCGCTGTCACCGCCGGCTGTCAGCAATCCGCCAGCGACTGTGGTGACGCCAAAGGCGCAGCATCCAACGGTCGCGCCGCGGGCGGCAAGGTCATCCACTGGAAAATGGTCACCACCTGGCCGAAGAACTTTCCTGGCCTGGGCACCGGCGCCAATTTTCTCGCCAAGACCATCGAGGAGATGTCCGGCGGCCGCATCCAGGTCAAGGTCTACGGCGCCGGCGAAATGGTGCCGGCTTTCGAGATTTTCGACACCGTTTCCAGCGGCACCGCCGAGATGGGGCATGGTTCGGCCTACTACTGGAAAGGCAAGAATCCGGCGCTTCAGTTCTTCTCCACCGTTCCCTTTGGTCTGACCGCCGACGAGATGAACGCCTGGCTGTACCACGGCGGCGGCATGGAACTGTGGCGCGAGGCTTATGCGCCATTCGGCCTGGTGCCCACCGCCGCCGGCAATACCGGCGTCCAGATGGCTGGCTGGTTCAACAAGGAGATCAATTCGCTGGCGGATCTCAAGGGCCTGAAAATGCGCATTCCCGGTCTCGGCGGCGAAGTGCTCAAGCGGGCTGGCGGCACGCCCGTCAACCTGCCGGGCGGCGAGCTGTTCACCGCCATGCAGTCGGGCGCGATCGACGCCACCGAATGGGTCAACCCCTATAACGATCTGGCCTTTGGTTTCCACAAGGTGGCCAAATACTACTATTACCCCGGTTGGCACGAGCCGGGCACGACGCTCGAATGCTTCATCAACAAGAAGGCTTTCGACGCGCTGCCGGAGGACTTGCAGCAGATCGTGCTCAACGCTTCGCGGGTCGCCAACCAGGACATGCTCACCGAGTACATCGCCCGCAACAACGATGCGCTCGAAACCCTGGTCAACAAACACAAGGTGGATGTGCGACCGCTGCCGGATGATGTCATTGCCAATCTGCGATCGTTGTCGGAAAAAGTCGTAGCCGAAGTCGCCGCGGGAAGCCCGCAAGCGCAAAAAATCTACGACTCATACAAAACTTTCCGCGACAAAGTGATACGCTGGGAGGCGATTTCAGAAAAAGCCTATCTGCACGCCCGCGGGTAGGAAAAGAGCCAAAAGGGGAGGCCCATGTTTACAAAAGTCAGTTTTCTTGGGGTGCTTTGCTGTTTCAGCCTGACCGTTTGGGCGGAAGGCGCGGATACAATCCTGCCGGATAGCGCCGCCGGACAACCGGTCGATCTGGCGCATGAAGCTGCCGTCTTCCGGGGTCGCGGACAGGCGCCAATGTCGGTGCTGCCGCCAGAGATTGCCCAGGGCGTTCTGCCAGCGGGTCGGATCAATCAACCGGCGCAGCCCAGCGGTCGGTTGCTGAACCCGACCAGCCCCGCCCCGAAGCCATCGCAGGGTGCCAGCTATTTCGCCGGCACCCAGATGAACCACGCCGTTTCCGGCAACTACCTGAACACCGGCAATTCGATCAACTCCGGAAATACGGTGATTCTCAAATAGTC
>CAZTJP010000189.1:2547-4627 GCA_964613895.1 uncultured Thiotrichales bacterium
CGAGCGGATAGGCTTCGCCCTGGCTGGGCATGATGACTTGGGTGTCGGTCAGTTTGCCGGCAAATATCTCCATGGTGTCCTTTTCGCCGTGGACCAGAAAAGTGGTTGCCGGCGAGCCGGTGTGTCGATGCCAGGCCAGCAGTTCGGCGGCGTCGGCATGTGCGGAAAAGCCACCGATGGTGTGGATACTGGCCCTGACATGGATTTCCTCCCCAAAGATGCGCACTCGATGGGCGCCGTCGATGATGCGTCTGG
Source organism: uncultured Thiotrichales bacterium (assembly GCA_964613895.1). Taxonomy (GTDB): domain Bacteria; phylum Pseudomonadota; class Gammaproteobacteria; order UWMA-0217; family UWMA-0217; genus HyVt-560. Next base: position 2,803 of record CAZTJP010000189.1, read on the forward strand.
CCAGTGTGCCGCGCGCGGCATAGCCAACGAACACCACGGCGTTTCTTTCATCCCAGAGATTGTGTTTCAAATGATGACGAACACGCCCGCCGGTGCACATGCCGGAGCCGGCCATGATGACGGCGCCGCCCTTGATGTTGTTGATGGCCATCGACTCGGCGGTTTCCCGGGTGAAGTGCAGCCCCGGCAGGTGGAACGGATCGTGACCATCGTTGGCGATGTCGAGTGTGTCCACGTCGAAGCACTCGGGATGGCGACGGAAGATCTCGGTGGCGGAGATCGCCATGGGTGAGTCGAGAAAGACATTGATGTAGCGCTTGATGCGTCCCTGTTCCATCCCTTCCCGCAGGTAGTAGAGGATTTCCTGGGCCCGTTCCAGCGCAAATGTGGGAATGATGACATTGCCGCCGTGTTCAAGGGTGTTGTCGATCACCGAGTACAGCTCCTCGATCGATGGTTGCAGCGGTTTGTGCAGCCGGTCGCCATAAGTGGTTTCCATGACCACGGTATCCACCGCCGGCGGTGGCGTCGGATTGCGCAGGATGGCGCGCCCACCGTAACCCAGATCACCGGAAAAGAGCAGGCGATGTGACTGCCCGTTCTCGGTCAGTTCCAGCACAATGCTGGCAGAGCCAAGGATGTGCCCGGCATCGATGAACGTCGCGGTGATGCCATCGGCCAGCGGCAGGGGTTGGTCGTACTGCGCTCGTCGGCCAAAGCGCTCGAAGCTGTTGAGCGCATCCAGCACGGTGTACAGTGGTTCGGTTTTTCTGGCGTGCCGCTGACCGTGGCGCCTGGCCTTGCGTTGTTGATAGCGGGCTTCCTCTTCCTGCAAGCCGGCCGAATCGAGCAGTACCAGCCGCGCCAGTTCGAACGAGGCCGCGGTGCTGATGATCTCGCCGCTGAAGCCGCGTTTGACCAGCAGAGGGATACGGCCACAGTGGTCGAGATGCGCGTGGGTCAGCAACAGCAGGTCGATATCGGCCGGATCGAAGCCGAAAGGGCCGCCATTTTCCTCCACCAGTTCGTGCGCGCCCTGATAGAGCCCGCAGTCGATCAGGATCTTTTTGCCGGCACATTCCACCAAATGACAGGAGCCGGTCACATGCTGGTCCGCGCCGTGAAAGGAGATCTCCATCGCCGGCTATTCCGGCACGGTGAGAATGCGTTGTGCGCCCGCCCAACGCAGTCGCGTCAGGCAGTGATCGAGATCATCAGCGTCACAATGCAGAATCACCACGAACTCGCCGTCCATGATGGCCTTGTGGACGGCATGCAGTTGCTCTTCCGGAATGCCACTGTGGCGCAGTGCCTGGCCGAGTTGCGTCACCGCAGCGGCGCCAGCCATGGCGCCTCCCGACAGTGCCGCGCCAGCCAGCGCGCCGCCGAGTGCATCGACAATCGGGCCAGCCGCCAGCAAGGCGCCCACGCCGGGAATGACGAACATACCACTGGCGCCGGCCAGCAGCCCCCATAGCGCGCCCCAGAAAGCCCCGTGTTCGCCCCAGACTTTCATGCGTTCGCCGGTGCTGCTGAAGGCGATGCCGAGGGCGTCGTCTCCCGAGCCGCCGGATTTGTGCAACAATGAAATCTGGTCGGCGGGAAAATCCTTGTCGATCAGTTTTTCCACGATGCCGGTTGCTTTTTCTTCATCCTCGAAAATGGCAACCAGCAGCAGTGATTTGTGTTCGGGATACATGTTTCGTGGCTCGTCAAGGTGGTGGGTCGGTGACCCGGATAGCGTCAGATTAGAGTTTTTCCGCGCTGGTCACTGTCACTCAAGTGACAGCGCCAGAACGGACTTTTCGCCGAATCTCATCACCGT
>CAZTJP010000190.1:0-4625 GCA_964613895.1 uncultured Thiotrichales bacterium
GAGGGGGTTTGCTGCTGCCATGCGTCGCAGCTTTGCATTTCCGGTTTTGGTGAGCCGGCGATGAATGGGATCCAGACGCCGCAGTCGCCGTCCACCAGCACGCCCAGGTCGGGGTCGCCCAGCGCCCATTCGATGTTGTCGGGTTGCAGCGGTTTCAGCGGCCGTGTGGTCAAGCGTGCGAAGGCTTCGGCCCATAGCCGCAGCGCGCCGGAGGCGCCGGTCAGGCCGGTGGGTTGGTTGTCGTCGCGTCCCACCCAGGCCACGCCGACGTGTTCGCCGCTGAAGCCGGCGAACCAGCTGTCGCGCAGGTCGTCGGTGGTGCCGGTCTTGCCGGCGACGCCCAGTTCGGGCGGCAGCAGGTATTGCAGCGCCTGGCCGGTGCCGCGGACGGTCACTTCGTGCAGGATCGAGGTCAGCAGGAAATCGGCATCCGCCGGCACGGCTTGTTCGACTTCGAGCGGATAGCGTTGCAGGGTGTCGCCCAGTTGGTCGATCACCGCCAGTATCGAGCGCAGTGGCGTGCGGTAGCCGCCTGCTGCAAGCGTCTGATACATCTGCAGCACGTCCAGCGGCGACAGTTCCGCCGCGCCCAGCAGCAGCGAGGGATAGGGTTTGAGCGGCTTGCTGACGCCGAGTGCGTGCAGGGTATCGACCACTTTACCGACGCCGACATCCATGCCCAACCGCACGGTCGGCACGTTGCGGGAGTGCACCAGCGCGTTCAGCAAGGTCACCGGGCCTTCGTAACTGTTGTCGTAATTGTGCGGTGACCATTCGCCGCTGGGCAGGTCGATCGTCAGTTCGCTGTCGTCCAGTAGCGTCAGCAGCGTGTAGCGCGTCTTGTCCATCAGCGCGGTGAGATAGACGGCGGGTTTGATGACGGATCCGACCGGCCGATGCATGTCGAGCGCGCGATTGAAGCCGGCGTAGCGCGGGTCGCGCCCGCCGATGGCCGCCAGCACTTCGCCCTGCTCCACCGAGGCCAGCAGGAAGGCGGCTTGCAGACTGTCGGGCCGCAGGCCGTGATCGCGTTCCACCCGCTTCAACGCAGTGGCGATGGCTCGTTCGACGCGCGCCTGGATCAGCGGTTCGAAGGTGGTGAAGATGATCAGCCCTTCGCTCTGCAAGTCCTGTTCCCGATAGTCGCGCAGCAATTGCCGCCGCACCAGTTGCAGGAATGCCGGATAGGGGGTGACGCCGGAGGGCGCCTTGCGGGTCACGCCCAGTGGTTTCTGTTTGAGTTCGGCCACTGTATCGGCATCCAGTACCTTGGCTTCGACCAGCGCGTCCAGTACCAGGTTTCGCCTGGCCAGGGCGCGCTCGGGATGGCGCCGCGGTGCGTAGTAGGAGGCGCCCTTGACCAGCCCGACCAGCAGCGCCAGTTGTTCGGGCGGCAGTTCGCTCAGATCCCGCTGGAAATAGAACTGCGCCGCCAGCCCGAAGCCGTGGATGGCGCGCGCGCCGTCCTGGCCCATATAGACTTCGTTGAGGTAGGCCTCGAGAATTTCGTCCTTGTCGTAATGCCATTCCAGGATCAGCGCCATGACCGCTTCATTGAGCTTGCGGCGCAGGCTGCGTTCGTTGCTGAGAAAGAAATTCTTGACCAATTGCTGGGTCAGCGTGCTGCCGCCCTGCACGGCGCGGTGGGCGCGAAAATTGGCCAGTCCGGCGCGCAGGATCGATTTGGGCTGCACCCCGAAATGGTGATAGAAGTTACGATCCTCGATGGTCAGCAGGGTCTGGACCAGCAAGGGCGGCACATCCTTCAGCTTGAGCAGGACGCGATCCTCGTTGTGGCGCGGATAGATATTGGCGATCCGCACCGGTTCGAGCCGGAACAGTGTCAGATCTTCCTGCTTCTCCGGATCGCGCAAGGCGGTGATCTTGCCGTCGCCGATGGTGACGCGCACGCGTTGCGAGGGCTGGAATTCGTCCGGAAAATGGAAGCTGCGGGTACGAAAATCGAACACGCTGCCGTGGTGGACATATTCGCCCGCCTGGGCGGGTGTGCCACTGCTGCGGGCATAGTGCAAGGCGTCGAGCAGGGTCTGAAGATCCTCGCGCGTCATGGCCTTGCCGACGAACAAATCGGTCGGACGCGCATAGACGCGCGCCGGCAGTTCCCAGCGGTTGCCTTCGAACTTGGTGACGATCTCATGATTGAGGCTCAGCACCCAGGGCACGGTCAGCACCAGCAGCAACAGGGTGATCAGACCGAGGATGGTCAGCAATCGGTAATGGCGGTGGCGGCTCATGAAAGGGATCATGCTGGACATGGCGGGGGAGTACGGGATAATACGGGGTTTGTGATTCCACAACAATCGTCGGGGCGCGAGCGCTTCGACCGGCTTCTAGAGGAAATGCCTTATGATCAGACCCGCCCGCATTGCGCTTGCCGTCACCGTCGCCTGTCTTGCCCAGCAAGTATCGGCCGACACGGTCGTCACCTTCAAGAAACAGAATGGAACCGCGCCTGAGAAGATCACGATCCATGCCGGCATGGTGCAGATGCCCTCGCCGGAGACCGGTATGCGGCTGGTGATGGACACCAACCGGCAGAAGATGCTGATGATCAACGACAAGCAGAAGCAATACATGGAAATGGACAGTGCCACGATCGAGAAGACCAGCAGCCTGATGTCGCAGATGCGCCAGGCGATGATGGCGCAGATGAAGAACCTGCCCGAGGCACAGCGCAAGATGCTCGAGAAGCGAATGGGCATCGGCGCCACCCTGCCGGCTGCGCCGAAGTTCACGGTCAAGTCCACTGGCAAGCACATCAAGATCTCCGGCATTCCCTGCGAGGTGAAGGAGATTCTGCGTGATGGCAAGCCCAGCATGGAGGCTTGCGTCGCCTCGGTGGCCGATACCGGCATCGACAAGGCCGATTACGCAACCATGAAGAAGATGTTCGACATGTCGCGCATGTTCGCCCGGCAGTCGGCGAAGATGGCCGGATCTGCCGCCGGTGGCGTGGCCAGCATGCCGAATCTCGATGGCGTGCCGTTGGAGGTCAAGGACATGGAACACGGCAGGACAGTGACCGTTGCCACGATCGACAGCAAGGTGAAGCTGGCGGACAAGGACTTCCAGATTGGGCCTGGCTACAAGAAGATCGATCCATTCCAGCAGATGCAGCAGCACATGGGCCACATGCCAGCACCCCCGAGGTGAGTGACGCCGGCCAGACTCCGGCGCTGTCCATCCGGCAGTTGCGCAAAACCTACAAGAGCGGTTTCGAAGCGCTCAAGGGCATCGACCTGACGGTTCGAGAAGGTGAATTCTTTGCGCTGCTGGGTCCCAACGGCGCCGGCAAATCCACCACCATCGGTATTGTCTCGACGCTGGTCAACAAGACCTCCGGCCAGGTGCGGATCTTCGGCCACGATCTCGACACCGAACCCGGCCAGGCCAAGCGGCTGCTCGGTCTGGTCCCGCAGGAATTCAATTTCAGCCAGTTCGAGCCGGTCGAGGAGATTCTCATCAATCAGGCCGGCTACTACGGCATTCCTCGGCATGAGGCGAAGCAGCGCGCGGGCCGGTATCTCGAACAGCTTGGGCTGGCCGACAAGCGCCGTGTGGAGACCCGGCAACTGTCCGGCGGCATGAAGCGGCGCATGATGATCGCGCGGGCGATGATGCACGAGCCGCCGTTGCTGATTCTCGATGAACCCACCGCTGGGGTCGATATCGAGGTGCGGCGTTCGATGTGGCATTACCTGCAAACCCTCAATGAACAGGGCGTCACCATTATCCTGACGACTCATAATCTGGAGGAGGCCGAGAACCTGTGCCGCCACGTGGCGATCATCGATCGCGGCAAGATCATTCGTGATACGCCGATGAAGCAACTGCTGGCGAGCCTCGATTGCGAAACCTTGATCCTCGATCTGGCGCAACCGCTGGAGCGGCCACCGACACTGCCGGACCTGGCGCTGGAGATGGTCGATCCACTGACGCTCGAGGTTCGGGTCGACAAGCAATACGGATTGAACCGGCTGTTTTGCGAGTTGAGGAACCAGGGCGTGGAGGTTCAGAGTCTGCGCAACAAGTACAATCGCCTCGAGGAACTGTTCCTGAAACTGGTGGGACGCATCGCGGAATGAGTATTCGTCATCCCAACCTGGTCGCGTTTCAGACCATTCTGATCAAGGAAGTGCTGCGCTTCATGCGCATCTGGGTGCAAACGATCTTGCCCACCGCCATCACCACGGCGTTGTATTTCCTCATCTTCGGCGGACTCATCGGCCCCCGCATCGGGCCGATGGACGGCTTTTCCTATATGGATTTCATCGTGCCGGGCCTGATCATGCTGGGCGTGATCACCAATTCCTACGCCAACGTGGTGTCATCCTTCTATTTCAGCAAGTTTTCCCACAGCGTCGAGGAAATGCTGGTCTCGCCCATCCCCAATTACCTGATTCTGCTGGGCTTCCTGGGGGGTGGCATCGCCCGTGGCGCGGTCGTCGGCAGCGCGGTGACGCTGGTCTCGTGGCTGTTCACCGATCTGTCCATCCACAACGGCTGGGTGGTGATCAGCATCGGCCTGCTGACGGCGGCGCTGTTCTCGCTGGCCGGGTTCATCAACGCCATCTATGCCCAAAGCTTCGATGATATCTCGATCG
>CAZTJP010000191.1:0-4624 GCA_964613895.1 uncultured Thiotrichales bacterium
TCCCTGCCGGAATGACAGCACTGCCGTCATCCCCGCTGGACTGGGGAATCCAGGCAGCGCTTTGCTATCGACCGGGCATCCGCAAGCCGGCATCGAGCACATGCACGACATATTCCGGCGAATACTCGGTAAGGGCGCGTCGGAGGCGGCCGAAGGCCTCGTCATCATCGAGTGATTTCAGACAACTTTCGTGCGCAAAAGTGAGTCGGCAGCAATGGCTGACCAAGCCCTGCCGATGGGTTGATGAACTGTAATGGATGTCACGCAATCCAGGTAAATGTTGCAGTGTACCCATGGCATTGCGGATGAGGGATTCGGCCTGTGTATCCGTTTGGCTGGCATTGAAAAAAATCATGTAATTGACATTGTTCCATGCCCGGCACTGGGTGAGGATTTCAGCCGCCCGACCCGCGCTTCCCCACAGCCGCAAGCAGCGGCGGACTTCGTCACCGATGGCTTCTTTCACACCTTGCTTGAGGTCGATGAAACTGCTTTTCCGGCTGGACGCGGACTGCTTGCGCATCACCGAGGCGGCAACATCCGACAGCGCGGTGAAGTAATTGATCTTGGCGATCCCCAGCGCAGTCAGTTTGCGGTATTGATCCTCGTTCAGACCACTGCCGCCATGAATTTCCATCGGGACATCGATATTCTCCCGTAACTGGCGCAGCCGCTGGAAATCGAGCCGGGTACGACTGCGAACCCTGCCCTGCATGGTGCCGATGGAAACGGCCAGACAATCGACACCGGTACGTTCCACATAGGCGCGTGCCTCTGCCGGAATGGTGAGTTGCGGATCGCCAGGATGGAATTCTGCTTCGACGCCTTCGCTGCCGGCAACGTAACCCACCTCACCCATGACTGTCACGCCACAGGCATGCGCCATTGCGACGACTTCGCGGGTGGCGTCGATGTTGTCCGGCAATTCACGATCCGAAGCATCGAGCATGACGCCGTTGCAGCCCAGGGCTATCGCCTGGCGCGCCGATTCCAGACTGCCACCATGATCGAGTTGGATCGCCACCGGCACCGATGCGCGACGGGCGGCAGCTTCCACGGCCGGCATCAGCAATTCCACGTCGTAGTACCGGAAATGGGGTTCGGCCACACTGAGGATGATGCCGGCCCGCGCCTCCTCGGCCGCGGCCATGACTGCTTCGAGGAAATCCAGGCTGACGAGATCGAATGCACCGACTGCGTAGTCGTTTTCATAGGCATGCCAGAGCATGTCTCGCATGTTCACCAGCGCCATTGCCACCTCCCGGTCATGGTCTCACCTGTTTCAGCCGCTGTTCCAGAGCCGAGGCCATGTGTTCGAGCACTTTGGAACGAATACTGCTGGCCATGTAGTGATAGTAGTTGAGCGTACAGGCCACCGGTTTGTGCAGATTGTCACGGTGTGCGTCCTGGAAATCGACCCAGGCGAGTATCGGCAGATCGTATTGCTTTTCGTTGACCACCACCCAGGCATCGTCGTCGAGGATCAACGCCATTTGTGGCAATCCGGATACATCCAGCCGGGTACAGGGCCCCAGCCTGATGCGTGATCGCCGCCAAAGGTTATAGATGCTCGCATCAATTTCAGCGGGACGCGAAGCCATGACCGGCATATCGGTGATTCGCGTCGCCATGCCGCTCATCCGGTCAGACTGGCGAACAGCAGCGGCAGTTGTTCCGGCAGCCGTTCGACGTGATCGATGATGGTGTAATGACCTTCGCCGAAGATGCGCTTGACGTAGCTGTCAGCAAGCGGGTCCAGCGTCAGGCAGTAGGTCAGCACGCCGCTGGTGTACAGCTCTTCGACGGCTTTTTTGGTATCCATGCGCAGGTGCTGTGGATCACGTTCGTCGATGTCAGCCGGCTCGCCGTCGGTGACCAGCAGGATCAGCTTGCGCCGTTCCGGCTGCTTGAGCAGATGGTGGCCGGCATGGCGCAACGCCGCGCCCATTCGGGTGGACAGACCACCCTGCATGCCGGCCAGACGTGATTTGGCCTCGTCGTCGAAATGTTGGTTGAAGTCCTTGAAACGGTAGTATTGCACATCGTGACGGCCATCAGAGGCGAAGCCGTGAATGGCGAACGGATCACCAATGCCTTCGATGGCGGTGGCCACCAGAGTGGCTGCTTCGCGCGTCAGTTCCAGCACCGTTTTGTCCGATCCGGCCATGGTTTCGTTGGTCGATTCGGACAAATCGAGCAACACCACCACCGCGAGGTCTCGGGTCTTGAGCACGTTGCGCAGGGTGATGCGCGGGCTGGGCTGCTCACCCATGCGGATCGCCACCATGGCGTCGATGGCGGCGTTGATATCGATTTCATCGCCATCTTCCAGCCCGCGCTGGCGTTGTACGCCGGCGGGCGCCAGCAGGTCGATGATCTGCCGAATGCGGTGAGCGATGGGTTTGTGTTGCGTGAGAATCCGTTCGATCTCTTCGACCTCGCCCCGTGGCTGACGGCGCTCGTAGAGCGTCACCCAGTCGGGCCGCGAAAGCTGAATCTGGTAATCCCATTCGGGGTAATGAAACGGCTCTGAAACCGGCTCCTTTCCCCACATTTCATTGAAAGTGGCGGTGGCATCGGTGAGATCGTCTTCATAGGGCCGCATCGGTGTGGAGCAGACCCAGATTTCCTGAGCGTCGTCGCCAGCCAGTTCGCAATCCACTTCATTGGCCATTTCGATGACGCTGACCTGCCGGCGTACCTGCCGCTGGCTGGCGGGCAGATATTCGACGCCGAGATCCCAGTCGAACGCCTGATATTCCCAGATATAGCGATTGTCATCACGATAGGGAATGCGGTAGCGCTCGAGGATTCGCAAACTGGGCATCGCCTTGCGGCCGGTGAAGAGATTGAACAATTCCACGCCCATCATCCAGGAAAAATGGTTATCGTCCTGATTGGCGGTGATCTGCGCGTGCCAGTTGGCAACGAAACGATCGATTTCCTCATCGCCACTCTGAATCGAGGCATCCAGCAACATGCGTGCAATATGTTCCAGTATCGGAATGGTTTCATGCTCCACTGGCGCATCGTATTCCGCCGCCATGATCGCGCCCCAGAGCTTTTTCAGGCCCGGAAAGGCCTGGGCCGCCTTGTATTCGACCCGGGCATCTTCCAGCAGGCCGATGAAGAACATCTGCGCGGGACTGAGTTGCTCGGCCGAGACTGCCGAGGTGGTGTACATCATGTGCGCCGCCATATGTGCGGCACTGGCGCGATACAGCTCCAGGCCGGGAATGTCGCCAAGATCATCCACCGCGTCTGGCAGATGCAGGATGCGGTCGTCGATATAGGGGCGAAAATCCGTATAGTCCGCGCCCGAGGGCCGCAGAAAGAAATCTCGCCCCCACAATGCCCGCAAATAGAAATTCAGCTTGCGCTGGACCTTGACGAACAATACACCGCGGCGTTCCTTTTCGACTACCGCGCGGCTGTCGGCGGATTCGAGATTGAAATAGGCCACCAGATTGTTGAAATCCCGGCGGTAGGCCTGAGCGCCAAAATTGGCCCAACGACGCAGGCCACTCAAGGTCAGTTTCGACAACAGCTCATCGATATGATTGAGCATAGGCCGTAAACCGCGTGCTGCAGTGGAAGCCAACTGGTGGATCATCGTCAGATATCCCCGCACCAGGCGGGCATCCCCCAGATGGCGGGCAGCGCTCGGCAGGCTGGCGAACAGCAGCGTGATCACTTCACCGGAAGTCATCGACGAAACTTTCATCGCAGCGGTGATGCAATCGTCGATGATGTCCTCGCCGCACTCCTTGACCACCAGCGGCATCTCTTGCAGATAGGTGATGACCAGGTCGTGGCCACGGCCCAGTTTGGCCAATGCCCGGGCGCCTTCGAGATAATCCTGCAGGCCAGCCGGCGACAGCACGCGTGCCGCTTCATGGAACGTGCCTTCGATCACCTCCCGGATTTCGGGCGCGATCTCGTCCAGCAGTTCAGTGTAGTCTTCGAGATTGACGGATGACATGAAACGCCCCGATCGATGCCTGGTTGGCTGAGACCCGTACCCGGCGTATCAGCCGAGGAAGGTCTGTACCGCCGCTTGCAGGGTATCGCGCATGTCCGGATCGTCGGTCAGCGGCGTGATCATGGTGATGCGGCAGGCCGCCTCCGGAGCGATTCCCTTGCTGATGAGCTGGCCGGCATAGACCAGCAGGCGTGTCGAGATGCCTTCATCCAATCCGTGGCCCTTGAGATTACGGGCGCGATGGGCGATCTGCACCAGTTTCCCGGCGATCTCCTTGTCGACCCCTGATTCCTTGTGGACGATGGCCACTTCCAGTTCCGTTTCCGGATAGTCGAAATCCAGCCCGCCAAAACGCTGCTTGGTGGACTGCTTCAGATCTTTCATCAGGCTTTGATAGCCCGGGTTATAGGAAATCACAAGCTGAAAGTCGGGATGCGCTTCCACCAGCTCGCCTTTCTTGTCCAGCGGCAGGGTGCGGCGATGATCCGTCAGTGGATGGATGACCACTGTGGTATCCTGGCGTGCTTCCACCACCTCGTCGAGATAGCAGATGGCGCCGATACGCGCGGCGGTGGTCAGCGGGCCGTCCTGCCATTTGGTGCCATCCTTGTCGAGCAGAAAACGCCCCACCAGGTCGGAGGC